>JAMCRH010000294.1:0-1099 GCA_023380515.1 Gammaproteobacteria bacterium
GTTATACTGAAATCAGTCATCTCAACACATGCAACGGAGTTTCTATGCGCTTTCTGTCTCGTCGCTTGGTCATGCCTAACGACCTTAATTTTGCTGGCTCGCTGTTTGGTGGCCGAATTCTCGAATGGATCGACGAAGAGGCTTACATTTATGCCAGTTGCCAGCTTGACCAAAAAAGCTTGGTTACCAAGCATATTGGTGAAATTACCTTTGACGCGTCAGCGTTTCAGGGGGACGTGGTGGAATTTGGTTTGGCAACGAAAGCGGTTGGCAGAAGTTCGTTAACTGTGACCTGTGTGGTACGCAATAAAGGCACAAAGCAGAATATTTGTACTGCAGACGATATTGTTTTTGTTCACATCGACCCAGAGACACGCCGTCCGCAACCCCATGGTAAAACCAAAGAGCAACTCGACCAACAGCAGATCGACTTGCCTCGTTAGGAGGTTTGTATGTTCAAGCGAAGAAGTGTTCTTGCGACATTAACTGTCGCAGCAGGTATCTTGCTACTCACTGCGTGTAGTGACCCAAAAGTCACCCGCACCAATTACAATTTACTGTCGGTCGGCATGCACTATAGCGAAGTGCAAGCGATTCTTGGCGAGCCAACGTGGTGTGACAACATGCAACGTCCGAGCGAGTGTCGCTGGGGCAACGACAACAAGCATATTCATGTGACGTTCGTCGCGCGCCGCGTGGTGAATACTGAGAGTAAAGGCCTGAATTAAGTTCTAGCTTGGTTTGCAAAAACCGTAGAGCACGTTGATTATTGCCGTATATAGATATTTTATAAACCTAAACTTTCGGTTTGACAATATCTAAATTCACGTCAATAATTAACGTGTATAAGTAACTTTGTAAACCAAGAGAACCGAATATGTTTAATCATGAAGCCGACAAAGTGCTCAAAGCAATACTCCCGCTTGGCATGGTTGCAACGAAACAATGGTTGCAAGGCCAAGGGTTAAGCTTGCACTACATCGACAACTCGGTTCGCCGAGGCGCTTTAACTGTCGCAGTTCCCGGTGTTTACTATCGCGACAACATGCATCCAACTTGGCAAGGCGTCGTCGCGTCTTTACAAAAAATGACCAACACA
>JAMCRH010000294.1:1109-3262 GCA_023380515.1 Gammaproteobacteria bacterium
AAGTTTCTCAAGCGCAACTTGATGCTTGTCGTCTCTCATTTGATTGAGATGATGAAGCTTCCAACGAACAGCTGGGAGCTTTTTTATTTGCTAATCGCAAAGAAAGGCCTCGAATTGCCCTATTTTCCCCGGCCACCTTACCTGTATGGTTGAGCAAAATAGAGGTCGACGCTCAATTTGAGTGGCACGGAACAAAGCGTCTTTGGCCTGACTCCTTCGCTGATGAAAAAAGCTGCCTACGTAGTCATGAATGGTTTAAAGATCTGCCTGAAATCACTTACTCTTGCACTGAGCGGGCATACTTTGAGGTACTTAGCGGTGTCCCAAAGCAAGTCAGTTTTGAGCACGCCGACGCCTTACTCCAAGGCTTATATAATCTTTCGCCCCGCAAATTAGACCTTCTACTAACTGTATGCCTGAATGTTAAAGTGAAGCGTCTGTTTTTTTGGTTAGCAGAACGAAATCAACATCCGTGGTTTAAGTATCTATCGCCGGAAAAATATGACTTAGGCACCGGCAAACGAGTCGTTGCTACACAAGGACGCCTAGAAAGTAAATGGCAAATCACCGTTCCGAGGGAGATGTAAGCAAATAAAAAAGCTCCCAGCTGTTCGTTGGAAGCTTCATCATCTCAATCAAATGAGAGACGACAAGCATCAAGTTGCGCTTGAGAAACTTGCCGCGATACTTTTTCCTACTACCTCAGACTGAATCCTACTACCTCAGACTGAACCTACTTACGCAAGAACGCGCCAGCGAAGGCCAATACCGGTGTTGCGGTTGGTTTGCCGTGTTGCCAGTCGCCACCTTCAACGCCGCTACCCGCGATGTCGATGTGCACGTATGGAATCGGCTGACTGCTATTACTGTCGTGCTTGTCCAAACCGGCCACTTCATGCAAGAACGCCATCGGGAACTGGTGACCACGACGAGTTGTTGCTGACGGGCCATTGTTCGAGCTCAGCAAGTCGTCGGCTTTGGTCCGTCCACGGACAAAGTCGAAGTCTTCACGACGGCTTGGTGACAGCTCTGCTGGGTCACACCACAACTCACCCGCGTTCAATAAGGCGTCAACAAAACCACCCTGACGCGCTGCTTTGTTTGGCACTAGCGCCGTATACGGACCTTTCGCTAACGCGGCGTGGCCGGTTAAGGTTGCAACCGTATACACACTTGGCTTGGTTTCACTCGCCGCTTCGCTGACTAATTTCGCCAAACAGTCGGCCATAACCAAACGCCCTTCTGCGTCGGTGTTACCAATGCGCACGCGCACACCAGAACGGCCAACAATAATTTCGTCACTAACAAACGCTAAAGCACCAATGTTGTTACGCACAACAGCCAACTCAGCAACCACTTTCACGCCTTGTGGGCGAATGCCGGCGACTGCTTTAACAAAACCAGCAACACCAGCTGCACCGCCTTTGTCACGGCTCATACCGGCCATGTGGCCGCCAGTTTTCAAATCAGCGCCACCCGTGTCATAGGTAATCCCTTTACCGACCAGCAGCAGAGTTTGTTCCACCGGCCCTTCTGGCGTGTATTCCAAACGAATCACGCATGGGCGCTGATGGGTACCAAACGAAGCTCGACCGACTGCAGCAAGCAACGGATATTCGTGCTCAAGCTGTGGCTTGTCGTTATAAACGGTGACTTTCACTGGACTATTCGCAAAGGCTTTTTGGCAATATTCGGCGAACCGCATCGGTGCCATCCGCTCTGGCTCGGTGCCACATAAATCACGGGCAACGCGACGACCCGCTTCAACCGCTTGTAACCATTCAGCGCTTGTTTCGCCAGACGCTTGAGTACTCGAACGAATCAACCCAACCTGCTGAATCGCTTCCACGTCGTCACCGAAATGTTCACGGGCTTCAAGTGGCTGCCAAATGCCTTGAGCAAAACCAAACCACACAGCTTCAACGGCGTGAGCAAAATCAGCAGCTTTTGGTGACTCTGGCACCCACAGCAATGGTTTGCTTGCACCCGCGTCAACGGCTGCAGCTGCAGCACTGCGCGCGGCATCATAAAAACGGCGAACGTCGTCGAAATCACGATTTAACGGACCAGTCGGAGCCAAAATTAAACGCTGTCCCGGTGCCTTGTCGCAAAACAACACCTGCGTCGACGACGCCACTTTCGCGTTTGTTAGT
>JAMCRH010000295.1 GCA_023380515.1 Gammaproteobacteria bacterium
GCTGAGCGAAACCCAAGCTTTCTATCGCACTAAGGTCAAGTTGAAAAAAGAAATTGTGACCATGGGCATTGATTGGGTCGACCCGAAAAACGTGGTCGGTACCTATGTGAAGCCACACGAGTGGAATCAGCTTATTAATGATCCCGAGGTTCTGCTCATCGACACGCGTAACGACTACGAATATGCGGTTGGAACCTTTAAGGGCGCAGTGAACCCAAAAACCGAAACTTTCCGCGAATTCCCTGAATACGTGCAGCAGCATTTAGACAAAGGCAAGCACAAGAAAGTGGCCATGTTCTGTACCGGTGGGATTCGTTGTGAAAAGTCGACCGCTTATTTGAAAGAGCTCGGTTTCGACGAGGTTTATCACCTGCAAGGCGGTATTTTAAAATATCTTGAAGAAGTCCCTGCGGAAGAAAGTCTATGGGAGGGCGAATGCTTTGTCTTCGACCAACGCGTGACAGTCAAACACGGTCTCGAGCAAGGCACCTATGATCAGTGTTACGCATGTCGGATGCCGATTACCGCTGAGGAAATGGCCTCTGAGTTGTATCAAAAAGGCGTGAGTTGCCCGCATTGTTATGACAAAACCACGCCAGACCAAAAAGAACGATTTGCTGAGCGCGAAAAACAAATTCAATTAGCGAAGCAACGTGGCGAAAAACACATTCGCGACGGTCGGCTCGAAGGTTAATCGGCCGTTACGTTCGGCAACGTTAAGGCACGGACGCCGGCAATGATACCCACCGCGATGAGTAACACCAACACCATCGCGGTGCCAAACAGCTCGTCTAATATCCCCAACAACATTCCTAGCAACAACAACGCACCAATCACGGTGTTGCTGACTGCGGTGTACTGTGCTCGATTTTCTTGCGTCGCCATATCAACCAAGTAAGTTTTGCGGCCCACTCGCGCGCCATGATGAGCAACCGCAGCAAGGAAAATTAAACCACCGCCGACCAAACTCAAACCTAGCCACTCTGCATGGGCCCAATTCACGACCAAGGTTAACGCCATCACCGCCGACGCCATAAAGGCTGCCGCAGCCATCACGTGATGACTAGCGCTGTCCGACCACTTCCCCCAAAATCGACCAGCGAGCATGCCAGCCAGCCCACTGGCTAAGAGCAAACCACCCAACCCTGTCAGCACGCCGTCGGTTTGCCGTTGAATTAATACAACAATGTATGGAATGGAAAAGGCCGAGGACACCAACAGTGCTCGCGTTAAAACAAATTGGCCGAAGTTTTTGTCTTGCCAGAGTAAACGTAGGGACTGCAATGCTTCGGTTATGGCATTACCGCCGCCGCTAGTTGCTCCGGCAACCTCTGGAATGCGGGCATAGCTAACCGCCGCTAATAACCAAAGCATCGCCGCCCCGGTAAACAGGGCGACAAACAGCAGTAAGCTGCCTTCCACTTCCGGCGCAAACAAAATGAGGGTCGCTGTCGCTAGGGTCATAAACCCAGCAGTTGTGGCAGCAAGGCCGGTTAAACGCCCACGCCGAGTTTTCGAAATGGTTTTTCCGAGCACGTCTTTACTGGCCACCGAGCAAATGCCGCGCGCCAAGCTAAAAACCACCAACCAAGCAATCGTCCACCAGCCAAATGCTAACGCTGACATCGTGTCGTTGTTGAGCATGACTAAACCGAACACAATCAACAACAAGGCTGCCGCTTGCCCAAGACTACCGACTACCCAGAACCATTTGCGCACTGGTTTTTCACGCATCCGTTGGGCCACAAACAACTGTGGTAGCAAGGAGAGTGACTCACGCAATGGCACTAACAGACTAATAAAAAACGCCGGGGCTCCGGCCACAGAAAGCATCCAAGGTAGAACTAAACGAGCGCTGACTAAGGAGTCGCCGAGCTTGGTAAGGGTCAGGCTCCACAAATGCAGGATAAAGGCGGTTGGCTGCTCACTGCAGGCCTCGTCGGGAATATCTTTACATACACGAGCGTCCTCATCTTCCGCTAAGTAGCCATAAACCCGTTCAGTGATATGATTGTTTTCGCGTTGACTGCTTGCCATGGCGCCTCCCTTTGCTGAATCAATCCGTTAAGCTGTGGTCGTGTTTTTCCCGCTCGCTGTTTTTGGTGTGCTTGCTTGTGATAGAGATTGAGCAGCCTGTGTAGCTTGTTCTTGCGCCAGCTCTGCTGCAGTTAGCGCTTCTTGCAACTGAAACCAAATACGATTAATCAAGGCCACAAGACGAATCCAGTCGCGCAGTTCTTCGCGATCAATCATATGTTCAGCTTTTTGATTATAGATCTCCAGAAAGGTATCAATCTCGTCATCGTACAAATCATTAATGACAATGGTTGATGCTAAATCAAACGCGGGGTGACCGTAACCAGCATACTCCCAGTCGATGATTTTTAGTTCTGGGCGAAAAAAGACATGTTCGGCACTTAAGTCATGGTGACAGAATACGCTTGGGCCATGCTCCCATGCCGCAAACAACCCGGCGTAGCTCTCGCAATCGCTGCGAGCGTTTCGCCCTCGGCCTGGCTGCAGACCTTCAAGGGCGTTGCAATAGGCTTGTACCCGCTCACTGAGTGACCAAGGCGTCACGTTGACTGTGAGCTGATGAACAAAAAGTTGCGCTTCTGCCAACTGCTCGGCCCGCTGAATTGGGTCAAATATGGTCGCGATGGGATCGCCAGTAAGTAACTCTTGCACGACCACGCCAGTCGTTGAATCTGCATAAACAACCTGCGGAGCGACTCCGAGCTCAGCAAGCAGGAAATCGAGTTGGATAGTGTCGCCAGCCTGGCGACCAAAGGCGGCGTCATACGCGTACTGTTTGACAATGTATTGGTGCTCGCCATTTTCAATACGCCAGGTTGAATTAGCGAGGTCATGGCCAATGGGGTGGGTTTTCCAAACACCATGCACCGGCAGGTGTGCTAAACAACTTGTTGGAAATGCCATACTATTGAGATCCCATCATTTGCTACTACATAGTGTTATAGTCTGAGGATAATCTCCCTATTCTGCAACCGTTTCCATGCGCAAGTTAGTTTTATTCTCTTGCTCGTTTTGTAGGGCTTGGCGCCATTTGAAATAGCCCACGGTCGCCATCACGGTATAAACCGCAAATAAGATAGCCGTAGCATGGAAGCCTTTAAACCAAAACAAGCCAACGTATAGTAAATCAATTACTATCCAATAAAGCCAGTTTTCTAAGAGTTTTCTCGCCACCAAAAATGTGGCAAAAAAGCTAAACACGGTCGTAATCGAGTCAAGATAGGCAAAATCTGCGTTGGTGTAGCGCTGCAACAGCCAGGCGATTGCAAGACTCAGCGGGAGCAAAATCAGCCCCCATTGCATGTGCCATTGCCAAGATTTACTGCGAATCGGTAGCTGTTCGGCTTGCGTGCTTTGTGCCGCGCGGCTAAAGCGCCACGACCAATAACCGTAAACCGCCATGACCACATAAAAAATCTGCAGCAGCGTTTCCATGTACAACCGGCCTTGAAAAAATAGCACGGTATAAATGCTGGCACTGATAAATGCCGCCGGCCAACACCAAAGACTTTGACGAATGGCGAGCAGCACATAGGCAATCGCCATACCGACAGCAACGAGCTCAGCCGGTGACGATAGTGCTAAGAGGTTAAGCACATTATCCATTTGGATTTAAGTCGCGATTAATAAACTTGCACACCAAAACTTGCGACGGTACCTGTTGATACACCTGCTCAAGCTCGTCGGTTAAAATCGTCATCAACGTCCGGTACTCACCAAAAATTTGGGTGCTCATGGTATTGGTATGTACGGTTAGTTCTTGGTATTGCGCTAAACGCTCGACGAACTCACCAATAATGGCTCGATATTCTGCAGCGAGTGGGTACAGGCTAATTTCTGCGGATAACTTCATAATACTGTCCTTTTGAAAGAGGGCAGAGTGTCAGCTCTCACTCTCACACTCTGCCCTTACTGCATGATTAGAAACGATAACGTGCAGTGATACCGACACGGCGCGGTTCACCATACTGAATATAGTTTTCCGCCATATACTCTTTGCGTGGGTCATTTCCAAAATAGAAACCACGAGTCGTGTAGTCTTTATCTAACAGGTTTCGTGCCCACAGACTAAACTCCCAGTTTTGCACGGTTTTACTTAAACGTGCATGAAGAAGCCCGTAAGCTGATGACTGTTGGTCATGGCTATTTGAATAATAGAACTTGTCACGGCCATCAAGTTCCAAACGCAACAACCAGTTTTGCGGAAGTGAGTACTCACCACCAACATGCACTTGCCAGTTTGGCGCATGAGCTTGGTCGCGGCCACGCAAGTTTGTGCCGTCACGCAAGACCAAATCGTTAAACTCGGTTTCGAGCCAGCCGACATTCAAAAACACACGTAATGCGTCGGTCGGTAGCCAGTCGAATTGCGCTTCAACGCCGTAGTTATTCCCATCCGACGCATTGTCAACGTAGGTGACGAACACTGCGTTCCGTTCCACGTAAGCGTTGACCTGCATGTCGTCGCGCCAGCTATAAAAGGCATTGAGCTGCACTGACAGGTTATACTCGGGTAAGAACGCCTTATAACCCACTTCAGCACTAGTTAAGTATTCCGAGTCAAAGGTCGCCCGTGATTGTAGAAACTCACGGTGATCTTCAAGGTTGCGATCTTCCACACGGCCGAGTGCTTCACCATTCACACCACCACCTTTAAAGCCGCGCGTCAGCGACGCATAGGCAGAGCGCATCGGTGCCAATTGATACTCAAAACTTACGCGGCTACCCCACGCATCGTCACGCGGCGCCGCAGTAATACCGCGACTATCGCGATAGTCGTTAGCATAACGCTCCCAGCGCACGCCATAGGTTACCCGCAGCCGATCCGTGAACTGCTGTTGCAATTCGCCGTAAACAGCCGTGCGTTCGGTGTCATATTGGCTGCTAAATGGCGTACTCAAATAGGTGTAGTCACGATCCAAATCCTGAGTGCGTTCTTGGCGATAAACTCCAACCAACCAGTCGGTCGAAAAACTGCCAAGCTGAATGGGTGCCGCGGATAGGATTCGCGCTTCCAGCTCTAATTGGTCGCGCTGACGATAATATGCATCCCACGAGTTGTATTCCCAACCCGGACGAATCCCTTCAAAAGCCCAGTCTTCATCGAAACTATACTCGGAGTCTGCGTTTAAATAGCTGGTGATCAACTGGAGTTCAAAACCTGCATGGCTGACATAGCCCAAGGCGACTCGACCCGCGTGACTGTCAAGTGTGTCTTTACCCGGTGTGTCTGACAAAGTTTGGCGATTACGGTCTAAACTCCACGCGTCATAGCCATTATTCAAATTAAAATGGTGATAGGTAAAGTCAGCAGTCCACTGGTCACTGACCAACCAGCGAGCATTCAAGCGCAGCGTTATTTCGTCTTGGTTTTGTGTGTCTTTGCGGCCAAGGTGAATGTTCTCCATGAAGCCGTCACTTTGATAACCAAAGAGTGAAGCGCGCCAAAGAAAATTGTCATTGGTTGCAGTGCCGTATGCAGCGCCCAAACTGCGGCTATTGTAATTCGCCACCATAGCTTCGACTTGGCCATTGGCGTTAAAGTCGAGCGCATTGCTGCTCATATAAATCATACCGGCCATCGCATCGGCACCAAAACGCGTGCTTTGGGGTCCACGAAATACTTCCACTTGACCAATATCGAAGAGTAAGCCGGCCGAGCCTAACCCACTGTAATTAATGCCGTCGAGCATCAATCCGACTGACGGGTTAATCGGATCGACAAATTGGCTGCGCTCGCCAATGCCGCGAATCTGCACAAAGCTGGCCCGCGAGGCACCTGAGGCTAAATTGACATTCGGCGCCATCAACAGGGCCGCTTCTAAATGCTCTGCTTGACGCTGCTGCATATCCGCCGCAGAGAGCACGGACACGCTGGCGGCAACGTCTTCAATACCACGACTGCGGAATTCACCTTGCACGGTAATCCGTTCAATTCTGTCGTGGTTCGTATCTGTATCGGTATCTGCAGCCACGGCGGTTGAAGCCAAAGCGGGTATTGCGAAGGTCGCAACAAGTGCGAGTGTAATGGGATTTAATTTCATGGTGGATCTCTTCTTCCTATACTCCAAAAAAGAATGAGATCCGGTTCTGCGTAAATTGGTGGGTGTGTAATCACTAGCTCAGGAGTGTACTTGTGCTCTAATGCTGCTGATTACAAATGTTCATTACCAATCCCTACGCCAGTATTAACCGGATCAGGTGCAAAGGGTTCACATCGTGTATCTCAGCCGACGCTTTTGCAGGCAAAAGCTTGGCACCCCTTTGGTAATTTGCTTGCAGTTATTCACCGCAGCGGCCGCAGTATAGCGAAGTTAATTCTCTTTGCAACCGAATCGATGCACGCGACTAAATGAATGCCAGCGCGTCACCATAAAGTTGTTGAAGTGGTAACCCAGCATTCACGAACGCATCACGCGCAACACGGACCATTTCAAAACGACCCGCAATGTAAACATCATACTCTGCTAAATTAGCAGTTTGCGCAAGCACTGCTGGAATGACTAAGCCTGATAAACCCTGCCAAGCACCATTCATTGGCGATTCGACAACCGGCTGATAGTTAAAACGTTTATCGGCTGCAGCTAGGGCCTGAAGTTTCTCATGCAAGTATAAATCACGCGGCTCTTTGCCACCCCAGTAAAGTGTGACCGGCCGCTGGCTGTCACTGGCCAAGTGCTGCTGTAAAATTGACCAAGTGTAAGAAAACCCAGTGCCTCCGGCGATTAAGATGAACGGCCGCTCACTGGTGTGCGCAAAACCTGCGTCACCAGCGGGGATTTTAATCGTCAACTCGCCAGCTTCTCGGATTTTCTCAATCACGTCCCATGCATAAGGGTTTTCCGGTGCAGCACCAATATGGAGCTGTACTCGTTGGTTTTGTGCCGGGGTCGATGCAATCGAAAACGGACGCTCGTCCCGCTCGCCCATCACCACCATTAAATATTGCCCAGCAACAAACTCAACCGGCTCTGGGAGTTCCAATTCAACCAAATAAACGAACC
>JAMCRH010000296.1 GCA_023380515.1 Gammaproteobacteria bacterium
CGTCATTTATTGTGCTTGAACGCGGTTAACGTCAACGTAAATCATTTATGTTTATATGAATACATATTCATGCAAGTCATGCTTAATTGTATAGAAAATCAGTTAAACGGGTTTACGTTGGCGTCAAATTCCATAGATAAATCATAATTATTATGGGTGTATAGTAACTTTCTAAAAAAACACATTCTTAACGAGTGTTTATAAAAAGTTGATCATGTAGTCTTTTTGTTGCGATTAAGTGAATTTTTATTCAATTGGTATACGGCGAAATACGTCGTAGCCTGCAATGTGAGGACTACAGCATGGGTATATCACCATCCAATGATTTAAGCATTTCAGAAAAGCGCTTAACTGGCGCGATTAAGTTAGCTCTTTATGCTGGTCTATCAGTGGCATCAGTGTCGTTTGCAGCTCAAGCGCAAGCAAACGAATTGAGCGAGCAGCAGGCGTCTGAATCGATTGAGAGGTTGCAAGTAACGGGATCTCGACTGAGACGCACCGATATGGAAACGGCAAGCCCTGTGACGGTAATGGACTCTGCAGCGATTCAGGCGACTGGTTATACAAGGGTTGAAGATATTCTTGCGACCTTGCCTCAGCTTGAAATGGCTGGTGAGAATGCGTTTGTGGCGAATGCGACTGGGGTAGCTAATTTAGATTTGCGTGGCCTTGGTGCAAACCGGACTTTGGTATTAGTCAATGGTCGGCGGCTTCAGCCGGGAGGTGCTCAATCGCAAGCGCCTGACGTCAATCAAATACCTGTAGCTTTAATTGAACGCGTCGAGGTGATGAGCGGAGGCGGCTCAAGCGTGTATGGTGCCGATGCGGTAGCTGGGGTGGTGAACTTTGTTATGCGCAGAGACTTTGAAGGCGTTGAGATATCTGTAGGTGCATCTGGTTATCAGCATAGTAATGGTCATAGCCAAATGCGCGCACTGCAAGATGAGCAAGGTATTGATTACCCGACAGGCAGCAGTTTTGACGGGAGTACCTTCACAATCGACTTTGTTGGTGGGGGGACTTTTGATGGTGGGCGAGGAAGCGCGTCTGTCTACGCGACATGGCGAAAAAATGAGGAAGTCACTCAAAATCAGCGTGATTATTCATCATGTGCACTGAACAATTCAGGTACAGCATGCGGTGGCTCCGCGACCTCTGATTTCCCGAACTTTTATTTCATGCCGCTGGATGCTGAGGGAGCACCAGACTATGACCAAGAGGTTTACTGGGGCTTGACCCCAGATAATCTATTTTCCCCAGACGCCACGAGTTTATATAACTACGCGCCACGCAACCACTTTATGCGCCCAAATGAGCGGTACACCTTTGGTTCATTTTTCGAATATGAGGTGAATCGGCACTTCCGCCCCTACGCTGAGACCAGCTACATGTCGGACATTACTACTGGCCAACGTGCTGAATCAGGAATATTTTTTGATGGATTCGTGTTCGATATTGGTAGCGACCAATTCAGTGATGCTCAACGTGAACAATTAATGGCGCAATTTCCTGGTCAACAACAGGTCTATGCTGAAATCGGTAAACGTAATGTAGAGGGTGGGCCTCGTCACATCGATCTGGAACATGATTCTTTCCGCATCATCACCGGCGCGGCTGGCGACATTAATGACAACTGGGAGTATGACATTTCGTTTCAATACGGCTCAACATCGTCGAAACGAACCGCAACTAACGACTTCTACATTCCTTTCCTTACTCAGGTGTTAGGAGCGGTTGGAGCCGAACCATGTGATGAGGCTTGCATACCCTATCGAGTATTTACTTACGATGGAGTTACAAGTGAAGCCGCAGATGCGCTCGGTGGTGTTGGTACGTTAACTGGGCGCACGACGCAGCGCGTGATTAACGGATACGTCTCTGGTGAAACTAACTGGAGCTTACCTACTTCTTACTACAATGTTGCAGCTGTATTTGGGGTTGAATCTCGTGAACTTGATTTTGAGTCGGTTGCGGACGAAGTGTATCAGCAAGCCTTATTTACCAGTATGGGGGGGCCAATTACGAGCCTTGCCGGCGGTTACAATGTCCGAGAGGTCTTTTCGGAGTTAAGTTTACCGATTCTAGAAGATGCTTCGGGCGTTGAAAGCTTGGCTCTAGAGTTAGGATACCGTTACTCTGACTATAATACCACGGGCGGTGAGTCGACTTATAAGGTAGCTATGGACTGGAGCGTGACCCGAGACTATATGGTTCGCGGTAGTTATAACCGAGCAGTGCGAGCACCTAATGTCGAAGAATTGTTTGCAGTTCAAAGCATGGGCTTGTGGGTTGGTAACGATAACTGCGCAGGATCTCAGCCTCAATTCAGCTTGGAACAATGTATGCGTACGGGTATGACCGAGGGGCAGTATGGGAACGTGTCAACGAGTCCTGCGAATCAATACAACGGCGAGTTTGGGGGGAATCCCGACTTAAACCCAGAAGTAGCGGATACCTACACTTTAGGCTTAGTGGCAAATCCGACGGATGCGCTCAACTTCACCATAGACTACTGGGACATCAGCCTAGAACAAAGTATCGGCAGTATCGCGCCGGAGTTAAGCATTGATCAGTGTGCTTTAACTGGTGATCCATTGTTTTGTGACCGTATTGTGCGCGGCCCTGCCGGAGACTTGTGGCGTGGTAACGATGCTTTAGTGGTAGGTACCTCAGAAAACCTTGCCGAGCAGCACTTTCGTGGAATCGATGTTAGCGCCAATCACATCATGGATGTTTGGGGCGGTCAGTTGCGTACCTCACTTAATGGTACTTACAATCTGAAAAAAGAAACCACCACGCTGCCTGGAGTAGAGAACGCGAGTTATGATTGTAGTGGTATTATCAGTTCAACCTGCTTCCCACAGCCTAACTGGCGACACACGGTCAATGCAACGTATCAATCTACTGGTGACTGGAATGTGGGTGCGCGCTGGCGTTACGTGGGTGGTGCTGATTATGAAGGTGAAACCGACCAGTTTATTGGCAGTGGTTTAGGCTCAGTCAGCTACTTTGACATTAACGGTGCTGTATTTTTCACCCAAAGCTTTTCGGTACAAGCAGGTATCAACAACCTATTTGACAAAACGCCGACCGTGATGGCTGCGGTGAACTCACGGGAAGGGAATATCTTGCCAGGTTTCCATGACCCGCTGGGGCGTTACTTATTTGCCAAAGCAACCCTGCGATTTTAGATTCGAAATATATCGATGATGCCTTGTTTGGAAGTTTAGGTAAGAAAAAAG
>JAMCRH010000297.1 GCA_023380515.1 Gammaproteobacteria bacterium
GCGTATAACCGCGCTCGCAAATGGTTTCGGCGCTGACTTTGAAGAAGCCGAAATCTGCCAAAATTTGCGCAATCATGCGATGCATTTCGACATGTAAGTCGTAATAGGAAGCACCTGGTTTCACTTTCTTGATAATTGCTAATTCGGCAGCATCAACCGCGGCAACGAGATCGCTATAGAAACCATCTTTGGCAGCATAAGAACGTGTAATATCCGCGCAATAGCCGTTGTAGTAGGCGCCAGCATCAATCAAGAATGAGCGGTGCTCCGCGGGTGCGTCGGCGTCGTAAACGTCATAATGCAAAATCGCGCCATTTTGGTTCAGCGCAATAATACTGTTATACGGGGTTTCGGTTTCACGGCACTTCATGGCGGCTAGATAAGCAGCATGAATTTCAAGCTCTGATTTGCCTGCATAGAATGCATCGCGGGCAGCATTGTGGCCGCGAGCCGCAAGCACGTTTGCTTTACGCATATTCTGTAGTTCCCATTCGGTTTTAATGGCCCGATGGAAATGAATCGAATGGATAATCGACTCAGGGTTAAGTGCAGCTAAACCCCAGCTGTCAATGGGGGCATGCACTTCACCAAGAAAAGCTGTGTTGCTAACTTGTTTACCAAGGGCTTGCACAACGGTTTCAACGTTATCAATTAAGGTTACGTCGAATCCTTCTTGCCATTCACCCGGTGGCAATTTTGGCGTTGAATGCCAGAAGTCCCGCGCCTGATACAAGAATAACCGTGGTTTTTCACCAGAACGGTAATAAATAAAGCTTTTCGGGCTGGCAGTAATTGGGAGCCAGTATTTAAACAATGGGTTTACACGGTACGGATAAGCATTGTCATCGAGAAATGCAACTGCTGGTTGACCCGCCGCAATCAATACAGCATCAAAGTCAGAACCTTGTAAGGCATGGTCGAAACGACCTTTGACATGCTCTAAATGTTGCAAGTAATGGCTCATACATCCCCTCATCACGACAGCACAGTTTGGTTAATTAACGCTTATCTGTGCCATAAAGCTAGAAAGACTTTGCATGATGTCACGCAAAGCAAGAAGGCTGACAGTGTAGCAAAGCTGAGTCGAAGGTTAAATGCTAGGGACGCGCTGACGCAACGCTTGAATAACAGAAGAGGTATCGTAGCCGGTCGTTTCCGCCCATTCGAAGATGTTTCTACCCTGATGGTCGCGTTCGAGGATCATGCGTGAAGGTAAACTACGTGCCAGCAGCGAACCGACTTCAGTGGCCTCTGCAGTGACAGCAAATTGGAGTAAATTATAGCCGTTGCAGCGCACAGAAGAATAAAGGTTATTAATACGTAGGTTGTAGCGGGAAAGAACGGCTTGAAATTCACGGCGATCGTCGGCACTCACTAAGAAACAAATCTCGCGCGCAAGGTCTTCACCTTGGGCATAGCTTTGTTTGCTTACTACTGCAGATGTTCCACCCGTAAGCAACAATACTGCGCTACTAAATGCTAACCAACGGTTCATATAAAGCCTTTGCTAGAAAATATTCACTGCCGAGTCGTTGTATACTTTTCTCGACTGCGGACATTTTTTCTCGTCAACGACTGAATGGCAAGTACTTTTATGTACTAAAATTGTTAAAATTCAATAACTTTGTTATACAAAACTATATCAAATTTAATAAAAAAAGGCCCTCACCATCGATGAGAGCCTTGTTTTAAAGGAGTTAGCAGCTGTACGAATTTGCAACAATCCTATACAAGTTACCCTGCAAAAATTTAGGCTTATACCGAAAAAGACGAGCCGCACCCACACGTAGTTGTTGCATTCGGATTGTTTACGAAAAAGCGCGCGCCTTGCAAGCCTTCTTCATAATCAACAACGCCGCCAACTAGGTACTGCAGGCTCATCGGGTCAACGACGAGCGTGACGCCTTCTTTTTCAATTTCCATGTCACCAGGGTTTACCTTCTCGTCGAAAGTAAAGCCATACTGGAATCCTGAGCAGCCACCGCCGGTAACAAACACCCGCAATTTTAATGCAGGGTTTTCTTCTTCGGCAATTAAAGTCCGCACTCGGATAGCAGCTGATTCTGAAAACTCGATTGGCATTGCCTGTTCAACAGCACTCATTGCGGTCGCTCCACTACAAATATCTTACTACAACAATTAGGGCACATATTGTCGCTGATGCGCATCTATTGATCAACTCTCGTCGCTGATTTCTTCACCGAGGCGAAGTAGCTCAGACCAAGGGTAAATGCGCTCCGTTTGTTGACCCGAGTTAGATGTCACTCGAACCAGCATCGACTCGGGGGTAAACTCCCCGGGAAACGTCCAAGTCCCTTCTTGCAGAGAGAAGTAGTTCAGCGCAAAGGTCATATGATCACGCTCCTCTCCAGCTTCTGCTGCGGCTAACTGTGCGAGGTTTAATTCGCGGCGCTCGCCGTCAACATGGCCACGAACGAAGACCTCTAAGCGCCCACGAACCAACTCTTGTGTGCGCACGGTATGCAAGAGAATGACGCGGAAATAATAACTCTCACTGCCGGGAAGTTGTCGCACCAAGACCGAATCAATGGTCATGCCTTCCGCATCCAGTTCTGGCGAAACCACCCGTTGATAAAACGCGAGCTCTCGGCGCGTTTGCACCATATTGTCCTGCGCTAAGCGCAACTCTTGTTGTAACGAACGATTTGCTGCGCGTTCAACATCAAGCTCCACCGTCAGTATATTGTTGCGGTATTCAAGTTGGTAAACTTGGCGTTGAAAGTCACTTTTTTGTTGCGACAATAAACGGTAATTCTGCTCTAAATAAATACCACGACCGGTGCCGATACCGTAACCAATCAATAACAATACGAGCACAACCGCAACAGTAATAAAGGTGCTTTTCTTATTGCGAAACAGCAAGTTTAAATACGGCACAAAACACCTCGCGCTTGCAGCTGTTGAGCACATCGAACTTGTGCTACATTCGGCATGTTAAATTCCTATTTCACTGAGGTTCACAATGAACGAGTTTCTTTGGGTACAATGGTTCAAAGCATTACACCTGATTTTTATGGTTGCATGGTTTGCGGGTATTTTCTATTTACCACGCCTGTTTGTTTACCATGCCGAGTCAGTTGAGCCCAAAGTTCATGCCCAACTAAAAATCATGGAGCGAAGATTACTGTATTTTGTCACTCCCTTCATGTTTTTAACCATATTTTTTGGTATTGGCCTGATCTACCTCTATGGCGCTGCATGGTTTAAATTTAGCACGTGGATGCACTGGAAGCTCATTCTTGTGACTATCTTAGTGGTTTACCATCTGTACTGCTTTAAGTTACTCAAGCAGTTTAAAGAAGATCGCGTCACTCGATCAGGTCGGTGGTTTCGCTGGTTCAATGAAATGCCGGTTATCTTATTGTTTGCGATCATTATTTTGGCAGTTTTGAAGCCTTAAACTCGTTCTTAGGCTGTGCCTAGCTGACCTTTCTGGTATGCTAGGCGTCCAACAGCCACCCACGTTGGAAGTCGCATTCATGATGAAATTTACTGGTGCCAATATCCTTTCCGTTGATCAGTTCAACCGCGATGCGATTGAACATGTCTTCCGCATTGCAGATCAAATGGAACCCTATGCACATCGGCGCAAACGCACTCGAGTTTTAGACGGTGCGATTCTTGGCAACCTCTTCTTTGAGCCATCGACGCGCACACGCGTCAGTTTCGGTACTGCTTTTAATCTTCTCGGCGGCGAAGTCCGCGAAACCACCGGGATGGAAAGTTCGGCTTTGGCCAAAGGTGAATCTCTGTTCGACACGGCTCGAGTTCTATCTAGTTACAGCGATATTATCGCAATGCGCCACCCGAAAGCCGGCTCAGTCGCCGAATTCGCCGAAGGCAGCCGGGTACCCGTCATTAACGGTGGCGATGGCGCCAATGAGCACCCCACGCAAGCATTACTCGACTTATACACCATCGAGAAAGAACTCGCTCATCATGGCAGTCAAATCGATGGCATGCATATTTGCATGCTCGGTGATCTCAAATATGGTCGTACCGTACATTCATTGTCGAAGCTACTTTGCATGTACAAGAATATTCGCCTGACATTTATTTCCCCGCCGGAACTAGCCATGCCGCAATCTATTTGTGATGCGCTAACCAACGCTGGGCACCAGGTAACCGTCACAGCGGAGTTGAGTGGCTCACTCGACGCGGATATTGTCTATCAAACCCGAATTCAGCAAGAACGGTTCAATAGCCTCGAAGAAGCGGAACAATATCGTGGCCGCTTCCGCTTAAACAGCGAAATTTATACCCGTCATTACAAGCCCAACACGGTCATTATGCACCCGTTACCGCGCGACTCGCGCGCTGAGGCGAATGAGCTTGATAATGATTTAAATCAAGACCCGAATTTAGCTATTTTCCGTCAAGCGGATAATGGTGTTCTCATTCGCATGGCCCTCTTCGCCGCAACGCTCGGCGTTGAACACCTAGTTAGCCGCTACGATACCGATGTGATTTGGTATAGCGACAAAGCCATTAATTAAAGAGGTTGTGACGCATGTCTCGTTCCGAAGATCTATTTAAAAGAGCCCAAGACTATATTCCTGGTGGCGTGAATTCGCCGGTTCGCGCATTTAAAGGCGTCGGTGGTACTCCGCTGTTTATCGAGCGGGCGCAAGGCGCTTATTTATTTGACGTTGATGGTAATCGTTACATCGACTATATCGGCTCTTGGGGGCCGATGATTATGGGGCACAACCATCCTGAAATTCGTGATGCTGCGATCGAAGCCGCAGAGCGCGGTTTGAGTTTCGGTACGCCAACGGCGATTGAAATCACCATGGCGGAGAAGGTTATTTCCATGGTGCCGTCGATTGAGAAAGTACGCATGGTGAACTCCGGTACGGAAGCCACCATGAGTGCGATTCGTCTCGCTCGTGGTTACACTGGCCGAGACAAAATCCTCAAGTTTGAAGGCTGCTACCATGGCCATGCGGATGCGTTGTTGGTTAAAGCCGGTTCAGGCGCCTTAACACTCGGTGTTCCGAATTCACCGGGTATTCCGGAAGACTTTGCTAAGCACACGCTCACCGTCAGCTACAATAATCTCGACGAAGTTCGGCAAATTTTTGCCGAAGTAGGTGACCAAATCGCCTGTATTATTGTTGAGCCAGTTGCCGGCAACATGAACTGCATTTTACCAGAACCGGGGTTTCTCGAAGGTTTGCGTGCAGTCTGTGACGAATACCAAAGCGTCCTGATTTTTGACGAAGTCATGACCGGTTTCCGCGTCAGTCGCGGCGGTGCGCAAGAGTTCTTTGGTGTTAAACCGGACTTAACCTGCTTAGGCAAAGTCATCGGTGGTGGTATGCCAGTGGGTGCCTTCGGCGGTAAGCGCGAGATTATGAATTTTATCGCCCCTGTCGGTCCGGTTTACCAAGCAGGTACTTTGTCAGGCAATCCTGTCGCCATGGCTGCAGGCCTTGCAGCTCTGAATCTATTACACGACAGCAGTATTTACACCCAACTCAAGGCCTTGGTGACTGAGCTGACGTCAGGACTGCAAGAAATCGCCGACACGAAGGGCGTGCCATTTACCACCAGTCAAGCGGGCGGCATGTTTGGTTTCTTCTTTACCGATGTCGATAAAGTAACGACGTACGAGCAGGCCACGCACTGCAATATGGAGCACTTC
>JAMCRH010000298.1 GCA_023380515.1 Gammaproteobacteria bacterium
GGCTTCCTGCCATGCAGTGATATTGCCATTGGCGGTTATGGTCATCGGCAACAGGGCAGTTTTGGGTGTGATGACGGTCACTGCCAGCAGATAACAAACTTCCCACAGAACACGGTTCACCGACAGTCGAAGGCTGACGGAGCATGAGCAATAAATGAAAAATAAGGAAACAGTTAATGAAAAGGTCGCATCAGGTGGTATTTTTTATTGCAGTAATAATGATAGCTATCACTCTCTTCATAGCCACCGCTAATAGTTCTGGCACGTCACCGGAAAACATTCAGCTAACAACTGATAAGCCCTCGCTGGCAGTGACCGTCATCACACCCAAAACTGCCCTGTTGCCGATGACCATAACCGCCAATGGCAATATCACTGCATGGCAGGAAGCCAGCATTGGCAATGAAACCAATGGTTTAAAACTGGATGACGTCAAGGTTAATGTTGGTGATGTTGTTCAGCGCGGTCAACTACTGGCAACCTTCTCACCCCGTACGGTCATGGTTGAACTGGCACAAACCAGGGCAACCGTTGCTGAAGCTGAAGCGGTTCTGACTGAAACCAAGGACAACGTACAGCGTGCTATTGAATTGCAAGCGACAGGTGCACTTTCAGCGCAACAGATTCAGCAATACAGCACAGCTGAAAAAACGGCTCAAGCCAGACTTCAGTCTGCACAAGCCTATCTGGACACCCAACAATTACGGCTTGAACAAACTCAGGTTTTGGCACCGGACAATGGCATTATTTCGGCCAGAAATGCCACTGTCGGTTCCGTTCCTCCGGTCGGAGAAGAACTGTTTCGACTAATCAGAGGCAGTCGGCTGGAATGGCGAGCAGAAGTCTCAGCTGAAGATCTGCCAAAACTTAAACCGGGCCAGCGAGTAGACGTCATGCCGGTGGGTGGTGAAACGGTAACGGGTACGCTGCGAATACTCTCACCTGTCGTGGATACTCAAACCCGCAATGGTTTGGCTTATATCGATCTCCCTGCTGATAACACGCTTCGTGCAGGCACCTTTGCCCGCGGCAAGTTCGAACTTGGGGTGACAGAAGTGCTAACGCTGCCTCAAAGTGCCGTGCTGTTGCGAGATGGTTTTAGTTATGTGCTGAGATTAAGCAGCGATTCCAGAGTGATGCAAACTAAAGTCAGTACTGGACGGCGGACAGCTGATTTAGTCGAAATTATTAGTGGCATTACCCCTACCGATCAGGTGGTGGAAAGCGGTGGTGCCTTTCTGGGCGATGGAGATCTGGTGCGAATAGTTGAAACGCTGCCGACTGCCAAAGTCAGCAGCCTGATCAATCCTGGCACACCACCAGCAACGACCAATTAAGCAGGAATCCTGATGAATCTCAATATCTCCAGTTGGGCTATCCGAAACCCTATACCGTCCATCCTGTTGTTCATCCTGCTGACCTTTGCCGGTATTTTGGGGTTCCAGGCTATGAAAGTTCAGGATCTGCCTGATCTGGAGCTACCCACTGTAACGATAAGTCTTTCGTTGCCAGGCGCTTCCCCATCTCAACTTGAAACTGATGTCGTTCGCAAAATAGAAAGTTCTTTAGCAACAGTACAAGGCGTTAAGCATATTTACAGCAACCTGACTGATGGTGAAGCCACCATTTCGGTTGAGTTCCGGCTGGAAAGACCGGTACAGGAAGCACTTGATGATGTCCGTGATGCGGTATCACGCATTCGTGCTGATCTACCAACTGACTTACGCGATCCGATCATTAAAAAAGAGGAATTATCCGGCTCACCTATTTTGACTTATACCCTGACCTCACCACGCATGGATGACGAAGCCCTGTCCTGGTTTGTCGACAATGATGTGAGTAAAGCACTGCTCTCAGTAAAAGGAGTCGGTGCGATCAGCAGGGTCGGTGGTGTTAATCGTGAAATCAGGGTTGAGCTAGATTTTGCCAAACTGCTGGCATTTAATACCACAGCAGCAGATATTTCTCGCCAGCTACGGCTGGTGCAGCAGGAAGCAGCAGGCGGGCGGGCTCTTTTTGGAGGCATGGAACAGCCGGTACGGACGATCGCTACCGTGCAATCGGCCGAAGAGTTTGCCAATATGCAAATCACCTTGAGTGATGGTCGTCATCTGCGTCTCGATCAGATAGCAACAGTGTCTGATACCTTCGCAGAGCAACGCTCTGCAGCATTTCTCAATGGTGAACCCGTTGTAGGATTTGAAATAACACGCGCTATTGGTTACGGCGAAATTGAAGTTGCAGACGGGGTGCGTGCAGCACTGCAACAGCTTCAACAGCAGCGGCCAGATATCAGTATTACGGAAGTTTTTAATCTTATTGACCTGGTAGCAGAGAATTATGATGGTTCCATTCAGCTGCTGTATGAAGGCGCCCTGCTGGCAGTGCTGGTGGTATTTCTGTTTCTGCGTGACTGGCGTGCCACATTTATTTCCGCAGTAGCACTGCCACTATCTATTATCCCAACATTTGCAGTCATACATCTGCTGGGCTTTTCGCTGAATATGGTCACGCTGTTGTCGCTGTCACTAGTAATTGGCGTACTGGTCGATGACGCTATCGTTGAAATAGAGAATATTGAGCGCCACTTATTGATGGGTAAAAAACCTTTTCAGGCGGCTATGGAAGCAGCCGATGAAATCGGTTTAGCGGTAGTTGCCACAACTTTTACGCTGATCGCGGTATTTCTGCCCACCGCTTTTATGAGCGGGGTGGTAGGCAAATTCTTCGTCCAATTTGGCTGGACAGCGGCTATTGCCGTACTGTTTTCGCTGCTGGTTGCCCGCATGCTTACTCCAATGATGGCTGCCTATCTGCTGCGCTCACCCAAAAAGCGGGTTAAGCCCGAACCTGGCTGGATACGCTATTACCTATATGTGGTGAACTGGTGCTTACACCACAAAGGCATCACCATCAGTGCAGCAGCTATATTCTTTGCTGGCGGCATCATGCTGGCCATGGTGTTACCTGGTGACTTTATTCCAGCAAATAATGATCAACAGACTCAGGTCACTCTTACACTGCAGCCTGGCAGCAAATTACAGGACACCGTCACGCTGGCTGAACACGCCAGCAGAATGGTGCAGCAGAATGCGCATGTAAAACAGGTTTACACCGCGATCGGCAGTGGCAGCTCCGGTGAGGAAAATGTACCAGGTGGCGCAACAGCAAGCGTTCGCTCTGCAGTGCTTACCTTAACGCTCACCCATCGCAAAGCACGACCGGATTTAAGCAAACAACAAATTGAACAGCAATTACGCCATACACTGAATTCCCTGCCGGGCGCGAGAGTTAAAGTGGGTATGGGGGGATCAAACGAAAACTATATGCTGGTTCTTGCAGGCGAGGACAGTCGCATATTGCAGCAATATGCTCTGGAGGTAGAACGCGATCTACGTACTATCTCTGGTATTGGTGCCGTGACATCCAGTGCCAGCCTGGTCAGACCTGAATTGATCATAAAGCCTGATTTTGACCGCGCTGCTGATCTCGGTGTGACCTCGTCCGCCATTGCCGATACGCTGCGTGTTACCACCGTTGGAGATTATGATCAGGATTTGCCTAAACTGAATCTGAGTGAACGTCAGGTCCCGGTAGTGGTGCGCCTGAGTGATATCGCCCGTGAAGATTTTGATACGTTCAAACGCTTGCCGGTGCCTGGCTCACGTGGGCCAGTTGCACTGGAAAATGTTGCCAGCCTTGAAATAGGCAGCGGCCCGGCAGAAATAGCCCGGTTTGACCGTATGCGCAATATCAATTTCGAAGTGGAATTGAATAACCAGCCATTGGGAGTCGTTGAGAAGGCTGTAATGGCATTACCCAGTTTGCAAACACTGCCTCTCGGCGTTTCGCAAACAACATTGGGTGATGCGGAAATGATGGGCGAATTAGCGACCGGCTTCACAATAGCAATGCTCACCGGCGTTATCTGTATTTATATGGTGCTGGTATTACTACTTAAAGATTTTATCCAGCCTGTCACCATACTTACTGCGTTGATTTTATCGGTACCCGGCGCTTTCCTGGCTCTGTTTCTGACGAATTCGGCGCTTTCTCTACCCGCCATGATCGGCTTAATCATGTTAATGGGCATAGCGACAAAAAACTCTATCCTGCTGATTGATTACATCATCATAGCCATGCGAGAACACCATCTTAATCGCCGCGATGCCATTATTGATGCGTGTCGCAAACGCGCAAGACCTATTGTGATGACAACAGTTGCTATGGGGGCTGGCATGATGCCCATTGCTCTGGGCATGGGCGGTGATCCAAGTTTTCGTGCCCCAATGGCCATTGTGGTCATCGGAGGTCTAATCACCTCGACCTTCCTAAGCTTGCTGGTGATACCGGTGGTATTTAGCCTTGTAGATGATGCGGTGCAGCGCCTCAAACAATGCTTCCAACGAGTGTCTTTGCATGAAACTGTCTATAAACAGTAGATTGTCCTTTACCTTTACTGATTGACCTTGATAACAAAAGCCCTCAATTCAATCATTTTCCCATCACGAAAGCGCCACACATCGCAGTATGAATAATGAGTATCTTTGCCATCACGCTCTTTCATGGTTATCTCACCAATTGCTGTGACAAAATCATTCTCAGCGATTAAATTGATAACGTTAAATTCAGG
>JAMCRH010000299.1 GCA_023380515.1 Gammaproteobacteria bacterium
AGGCGTAAGTCTACCATAACAACGTGCGGCTGTCTGTTGTCTTCCTCAGGAAAACAAACAAAAGATGACAAACGCACACGCTCTGGCACAATACGCGAATCTTTTCGTATTTAATTGATTGGCCAGCGCGAGTGATTGGCCAGCGTGTCGCTAGGACTTTTTCGACGCATCAGGAGTACCCATGTCGCAGACGCTACCTTTAGTATTAGCCAGCAGTTCTATTTACCGTCGAGAATTATTGGCTAAATTCGGCCTCACATTTACTGCCGATTCCCCAGACATTGATGAATTACGACTTGCCAATGAACCAGCGCATGATTTAGTCAAACGTTTAGCCATTGAAAAAGCCCATGCTTTAAAAGCAAAGTACCCCAACCATTTAATCATTGGTTCTGATCAGGTTGCGGTTTGTCGGAACCAAGTTCTCGGTAAACCGCATACTCGGGCCAATGCGATTGCTCAACTCGAGCAAAGTAGCGGCGAAACGGTAACCTTTTTAACTGGCTTGTGTGTGTTAAATAGCGCAACGGGAAATTACCAGGCGCTTGTTGAACCATTTAATGTCGAATTTCGTCAGTTAAGCCGCAATGAAATTGAACGCTACGTTGATCGCGAGCAACCCTTTAACTGTGCGGGGAGTTTTAAAAGTGAGGGCTTTGGAATCACCCTCTTTGCGCGTTTACAAGGCGATGACCCCAATAGTCTTATTGGACTGCCGTTGATACGCCTTGCTGAACTATTACGCGGTTACGGTTTGCAATTGCCTTAATAAGGCAGGCAATTCGTCAATGTGATGAATAATCCCTAGCGGTTTTTCCTGTTGTAAGCGTTCTGCATCATGCACGCCCCACGTTATACCTGCTGCGGGCATATTCGCATTGTTCGCCATTTGTAGGTCATAACAGGAGTCGCCAACCATAATTGCATTCGCTTTCGTGGCTCCCGTGTGGCGCAAAATCTCTTCAAGCATTTGTGGTGCCGGCTTACTGGCTGCTTCATCGGCACAGCGAGAACTGCTAAAGAAATGGCCAGTGCTGGTCTCCTGCCAAGCACGGTCTAACCCCGCTCGGGCTTTACCAGTGGCGACCGCTAGCTCGTAGTTTTCTGCTTTTAACTCAGCTAAAACATCAACAACGCCGGGGAATAAAGGTGATGGCGTCACATCTTTATGAACATATAACTCACGATAAACCGCAATCAAGCGCGCTTGCTCGTCACTTTCATAACAATCAAATAGACGTTCGAGCGCCACCCACAAACTCAACCCGATAATATCCCGCACTGCAGATTCAGCAGGTACAGGCAAACCAGTTGCTTGAGCCATCTGCTGCATACAGGACACAATGCGCGGCACCGAGTCCATCAAAGTGCCGTCCCAGTCAAACACTACTAATTTCGGGCTATCCGAGCCTTTAATCATTAACTAAAACTCACTGTAAAATAACTTTAACGCAGGATTTAACATGTATCTAGCGTAACTAGAGCGCTTTTATACGCCTTTTCGCAAGCGTTCGATCACGGCTTGCAGCGACGCATCTAGTGGAGCAAAAAAACGCATTGGCTCACCACTTTTCGGATGTTGAATCGTCAGGCTTTCAGCATGCAAAAATAGTCGATTCAAGCCGATCGTTTGTAACTGCTCATCAAACCCTCGAACGCCGTACTTGTTGTCACCTGCAATTGGATGACCGACACATTGAGTGTGAACCCGAATTTGGTGTGTTCGCCCAGTAATAGGCGATGCTTCCACTAACGTCGCACTAATTGAACTTTGTGGAAAGCGTTCGCGCACCTTAAACCGCGTGAGTGAGGCTTTGCCACTATCGTCGACGCGCACCACTCGCTCACCCGACTGCAGCGTATTTTTCTGTAATGGCGTGTCTACAGCTTTGATTTTGCCAGGCCAGCTACCATAGACTAAGGCAACGTAATTCTTGTCCATTTGCTTGTCACGTAACTGTTCATGCAACGAGCGCAGCGCTGAACGCTTTTTAGCGACCATCAAAACACCCGACGTATCGCGGTCTAGACGATGCACTAGCTCTAAGAATTTGGCCTGTGGACGCAAGGCTCGTAGGCCTTCGATTAAACCAAAACTTAAGCCCGATCCGCCATGCACAGCTAAGCCGGCTGGCTTATTCACGACTAACATGACCTCATCCTCAAAAAGAATGCAGTTCTCAAGGTTGGCTATTTTATCGAGCTTTGGATTCGGCAGCTCTTGCTTGGGCGCAGTTCGCACTGGTGGTATACGAATCTCGTCGCCAGCCACGAGCTTTTGGTCAGGTTTACAACGCTTCTTATTTATTCGAACCTCGCCTTTT
The DNA here is from genome assembly GCA_023380515.1 of Gammaproteobacteria bacterium. Next base: position 2,325 of record JAMCRH010000299.1, read on the forward strand.
CGCACAATCCGATAAATCATACTTTTCGGGACGCCTTTTAATTGCGCGAGCAAGAAATTATCGAGGCGCTGCCCTGCCTCATCGGCATCGACAGTGTGCCAACGGACAACCGGATTCGTTGTTTCTGGTGCAGTATCAGCAGAGTTTGAGCTGGTCATATCTATTTATCAGTCCTTTAGTTGCCGGCATTCGACAACAGAAATAATCTTCGGGAATTGTATCACGGCCACCGAGAAGGGTCAGCATAAACGGATATCAACAAAGAAACCGTAATCATGGCCTATTTGTTGCTTGTCAGGCGCCTGTGATAATGCGACAATACGCTGTCAGATTTTCTAATCTGTACAGGTTTTTCTCGATGAATTTTCTCGAAAAACACAACACTGATACGCAGTGAACGCCTGTTTCGGCAGTTAAGAAATTTATTGTTACACGTATCTTAACTAGTTCTAGTTGACGTATTTGGTCACCG
>JAMCRH010000300.1 GCA_023380515.1 Gammaproteobacteria bacterium
GCCAACAGAACAAACTTCCATTCCATTTCGAGATGCCTTGCGCATTTGGTGGAAAATCGGCTTGCTGAGTTTTGGCGGTCCTGCTGGGCAAATCGCCTTAATGCACCGACTCATTGTTGAAGAAAAAAAATGGCTGAGTGAAGCGCGGTTTTTGCATGCGTTGAATTACTGCATGTTGCTGCCAGGGCCGGAAGCACAACAGTTGGCCACCTATGTGGGCTGGTTACTGCATGGGGTAAAAGGCGGTTTAGTTGCCGGCTTGCTGTTTATTTTGCCCGGCGCGGCGATGATACTCGGCCTCTCATGGGCCTATGTGTTGCTCGGTGACGTTGGTGCGGTGGAAGGCTTATTGTTTGGTTTGAAAGCCGCCGTCCTTGCCATTGTTGCTCAAGCCATGTTGCGGCTATCCCAAAAAGCGTTAAAACATGCCGTGGCAGTTGCGCTGGCGATTGCCGGCTTTTTGGCGCTATTTGTTTTTTCCTTGCCGTTTCCGTTGGTGGTCATCGGTGCCGGTGTGGTCGGCTGGTTCTTGGCGCGTTTTTGGGACACACAAGCACCGGCTGCAGCGGATATCGATGTCGTCGTGCGCCCCGGCACGAAACGCGCGGCTGTGATTGCTGCGACGCTGTGGTTAGGCACGCTGGTCGCCTTGATCTTACTTTTCGGTGACGAATCCGTATGGACCCAAGTGGCGCTATTCTTCTCGAAATTGGCCGTGGTCACCTTCGGTGGTGCCTACGCGGTGCTCGCTTATGTTGCCCAACAAGCGGTTGAAAACTATGGTTGGTTGCAGCCCGGTGAAATGCTGGACGGCTTAGGCTTGGCCGAAACAACACCGGGGCCGCTGATTCTGATTACCCAGTTTGTTGGTTTTCTCGCTGGTTTGCGCGAAGCGACGGGCATGCATCCATTGCTTGGTGCGACTTTAGCGGCACTACTGACCACGTGGGTCACCTTCCTACCTTGCTTTGTGTGGATTTTCGCTGGCGCGCCCTATGTGGAAAAGCTCCGCGGGCAAGCGCGTTTAAGCGCAGCGCTCGGTGCCATTACTGCTGCAGTAGTTGGTGTAATTGCGAATCTTGCGTTGTGGTTTGCACTGAATTATTTATTCGCCGAGCAAGTGACCTTTACCGGCCTCGGTATGCATGTGCTGCTACCCGACGTGCGCAGTTTTGACCCCTATGCCATGGTGCTCACCGCCGCCGCACTGTTTTTTATGCTCGGTCGGAAAATGGGCTTGTTTCCGTTGTTGGGGATTATGTCTGTGGCCGGTGTGGTTGCGCAGTATTTCTTTTAATTCATGCAAATCCTCTGAGAGCACTTCGAGTTTCGTTGAATAGCTCGACTCATTTGCACTCAGCGGGTCGCACGATTACAAAAGTTTGCGCTATGTCATTGCGTCAATGACTGGCTACCGTTACTATTTTTAAAATTCTAGTGAACACAGTGAAGTTAACGTTTGGGACACTTAAAGGACTTTTATCACGCACTCATTCACGCCCTGAAAAACCTCATCCCGATTATTGCGGTGGTGCTGATTTTTCAGGCGTTGGTATTACGTACAGTCCCTGATAATAGTGTCAGCATGGCGATCGGTATTGCCATTGTTGCTATTGGTGTGGCCTTGTTTTTACAAGGTCTCGAACTGAGCATTTTTCCCGTCGGCAAAAGTTTGTCGAACCAGTTTGCCCGCAAAGGCTCGGTGCCTATTCTCCTCGCTTTTGGTTTTGCTCTCGGCTTTTCAGCCGTGGTGGCGGAACCAGCACTGATTGCCGTGGCGCAACAAGCCCAAGACATTAGTGGTGGCCGGATTGATGCGTTGACACTGCGACTGATTGTGGCAACGTCTGTCGGGCTGGTCGTTGCACTCGGCGTATTTCGGACAATATTCGGTTACCCCCTGCAATGGTTCATGATCATCGGATATATACTGGTGGTGATTGTGACCTACTTTGCACCAGAAGAAATCGTTGGCTTGGCTTACGACTCAGGCGGCGTGACCACAAACATTGTGACCGTGCCGCTGATCGCCGCACTAGGCATTGGCCTAGCATCGTCAATTCGCGGCCGTAATCCGCTGATTGACGGCTTTGGTTTAGTCGCTTTAGCGGTGATGGTGCCGATGATCTCGGTGCAGGTGTACGGCATTATTGTCTTCAGTGGCGCCGAGCCGGACACAACAGCGGAAATGGTGATGAGCGCAGATACCCAAGTGGCGACTGGCGTTTTAGCGGCACTTATGGATCTCCTTGAAAAGTTCCGAGATGTGTTGCCGATTATTATCACCATTCTATTTTTCCAGTATTTGATTTTACGCCGGCCACTCGCCAATCCTCGCCGGGTGTTACTCGGCTTCTTGTTGGTTATTTTCGGACTCTATGCGTTTGTGGTTGGCCTCAAGTTAGGCTTGTTTCCGATTGGCACCGCGATGGCCGAACAGCTGATTCAGCGTGACAGCTTTGTCTTTATTTACTTGTTTGCCTTTGCGATTGGCTTTGCCACTACCATGGCGGAGCCAGCCCTTATTGCGGTTGGCCAGCAGGCGGAAGAAGCTGCCGATGGTAAACTGAACGGTAACGTCATTCGCTTGCTTGTCGCGCTTGGCGTGGCCATTGGTATCACCATTGGTGTGCACCGGATTATTACCGGCGGCTCCATGCATTATTATGTGATGGGCGGTTATGTCATCGTCATCGCTTTAACGGTATTGGCGCCGAAATACATTATTGCCTTGGCCTATGACCTCGGCGGTGTGACAACGTCTGAGGTTACGGTTCCCTTGGTGACCGCTTTAGGCATAGGTTTAGCTACTCATATCGAAGGTCGCAATGTACTTATTGACGGCTTTGGTTTAATTGCATTTGCATCAATCTTCCCCATTGTTACAGTCATGGGGTATGCAATCATTGCGCAGGCAGTCACAGCTTGGCGAGAGCGAGCTGCGTCAGCAGAAACGGAGGGGTCGTAGCGTGAAATTTTCAGCATTGGTGGCCATTGTGCCAGAAGAGCTTGAGCAAGAATCAATTGACGCCGCACGTGATCAGGGAGCAGGCGGAATGACCGTCATGTCCGGTCGCGGTATTAGTAACACGGCGAAAAAGTCCTTTTTTGGCATGAGCTATGACGGCAGTCAGAAGATATTGATCATGGTGCTGGAGAAGAGCTTGTCCTTGCACGTGATGAAAGCGATTCAAAAAGTGATTATGCCCGATGAAAATGACTCTCAAGGTATGGTTTTCACCATGCCATTGGAGCATCTCGGCGGTATCGATATGTCGCAGTTAGAAAAATTTGAACAGCATTTAGCTGAGCAATCGGTTAAAGAAACCTTGTAATCCAGGAGCACAGTCATGCAAGTCAAAGACGTCATGATTAAAGATGTGGTAACCATTTCGCCCTTTGCGAAACTTCGTGAAGCACTGAGTTTGTTAAAAAGCAAAAACATCAAGTCATTGGTGGTCGAAAAGCAAAGTGAGAGTGACGCTTATGGCTTAATTACCTACACCAATATCTTGAAAACGGTCATCGCCGAAGAGGGCGATATTGACTTACTCAATGTCTACGATATCTGCGTAAAGCCGGCATTGGCAGTTGGTGAGAGCTTATCGTTGAAGCATTGTGCGGCAATGATGGTACAACAACATGTGAAGCGGTTACTCGTCATGCAAGATAACGATCTTGTCGGTTTCGTCACCATGGACGACATCATGGGTGAGCTATTGAAGAAGATTGACTAATGGCAAGCCTGTACTTTTTCCACGGACTGGAAAGCGGCCCTCATGGCCAGAAATATCACTTGCTGAAAAATGAATTTCCCGAGCTAGAGTCACCAGACTTTCAGGGGATGGACCTAGATCAGCGGCTGGCGAAAGCCGAAGAAATCACTCGCGGACAACATGGCTTAGTACTTGTTGGCTCGTCGTATGGAGGTTTGCTAGCGGCACGTTTATACAATCTATATCCAGAGCGTATTCGCGGCCTTGTGTTGCTAGCGCCGGCGGTGCACACCGATGAAGGCGATAAAGTCGACACTTTACCAGGGCAGCAGCGGGTGCGAGTGATTCATGGTAATGCGGACGAAGTCGTGCCCTATGATAAGGTTGTATCATTCTGCAAACGTTTTGGTATTCCTTTAATTACCGTCGCCGATGAACACCGACTTGCAAGCGAGACGGCACAACAAGCGATTGTCGCTGCGGTGCGGGAAGTGTACAACTAGTGAATTGCGTTATGGGGGCTATAAATTCCGTGAATGACTAAAATAGCCCTTGTCAGACCTGCTTAAATTCAAAACAGCCACAAT
>JAMCRH010000301.1:0-6783 GCA_023380515.1 Gammaproteobacteria bacterium
GGCTAAAAACAATGGCATCATCACGAGTGCGCCGACGGCCATAAATAGCGAACGCCGGCCAACCCGGTCAACCCAAAGGCCAAATAACGGTGTGAGGATTATTGCTGCAACCGGCAATAGGCTGCTCAGCAGGCCTGCCGCTACACGGGTGATGCCATGAGCTTGTTGGAAATAGTCGATAGCGAAGGTGCGGAACGGGAAGACTACCGCATAAAACACCACGCAAAGCGCAACGATATACCAATAAGACGCCGAGAATTTGTACAGAGATTTTAGGTCGATTTTTTCCGCGGCTTGGCTGTGGCCAATGTGATAGCGACCTTCAGCGCGTTTCTCCATCATCCAATATAAAAGTGCGGCAGAGACGGAAATGCCCGCTACTGCAGTTGCTAACCAAAGTGGATCTTGCCAGTTCATGTACAGCGGGCTTGCAAAGGACGTCGACCAGTCGGCGGAAGCTGAACCCAACCGTGAAATCGACAAGTTAATCCCAAATGCGAAGCTTAATTCTTTGCCTTTAAACCATTTCGCCAAGACTGTCGTGGCGGCAACAATGAGTGGCTCAGCGCCGATACCGAGGAGAAAGCGGCCAGCGAAAATCACTTCATAGTGCGGCGTTGCCGCCGTTAAGAACGCTGCAAATAAACAGATAAGCGCGAAGACGGTGATGGCTTTCTTTGTTCCGAACCGGTCAATAATATACCCGCCAATTAACAGCACGCATAACGCCGCTACGTTGTAGGCTGTTGAAAGTAAGCCAATTTGTTGATAACTAAAATCAAGCTGTGTGCGCATCAGGTCAATGACCGGCCACATCGAGTCGTACACATAGTAATTGCCAAACATGGCAAGGCTGACAAAGAGTAAGACTACCCACCGATAAAACGGTGTCGGCTCGGGCAAATGGTGCAAGTTATCGGCGTGCTGCATGAGTGAATTCTCATTCCTTGTTATTATTAAAATTCATTATGCCTGAGCTATCAATAAGATGGAATTCCGGCTACGGTCCCTAATGGCATTCCGGCTACGGTCCCTAATGGCGTTTCGGCTACGGTCCCTAACGGGCGAGCGCAATCGGCGTTATGCAATTCAGGTTCCGGGCTGTAATGGTTTGGGGTAGACTAGCGGGAGTGACTTGGAGGGGATAATGAGTAGATTTTTGCTGGTGTTTGCGCTGGTCGCAGTGGTTGGGTTAAGTGGCTGTGGTCGGGCTCCAGAAATGCCACAAGAGGCGTCGTCGCAGGCCGCCCAAGAGGTGGTGTTTGAGCTGATTATCGCGCATATCAACGATACTCATTCGGCTTTTGACCCAGTTCCTGCAAGTTTTCGCGCTGAGGACTTAACGGTTTACAATGAGTTTGGTGGACACCCGCGGATTCTTGAGCAGGCCAATACCTACCGAGCGCAAGCGCAAGCGGAAAATACGGCCATGCTGTTTCTGCACGGTGGCGACGCATGGCAAGGCTCCGCTTATTTCAAGCTCAACGAAGGGCGCATGAATGCGGATATCTTAAGCCGCATGAATATCGACGCCATGGCGCTGGGTAACCATGAATTTGACCTTACCAATGCATTACTCAATGAATTCCTCGATACCATTAATTTTCCTGTGTTGGCGGCCAACATCGATGCCAGTTCAGACCCGGATTTAAAAGATCAAAGCAACTTGCGGCCATACGTTCTGTTTGCTTTTGATGGCTATGAAAAGAAGCAACTGACAGACCTCGCGCAACTCGATAGCCTCGACGAGGATTATCATATGGTGGGTGTTTTCGGCCTAGCATTGGAAGACATGCCGAATATCTCGCCCGACACCGGCCAAGTGCAGTTTTTTAGTGTCGTGGAGTCGGCTCAAGCGATGGTCGACCAATTCGCTGATCACGGCGTTTATAATGTCATTGCGGTGACCCATCTCGGCCATGCGGTAGACATGCATGTGGCGCAAAATGTGAATGGCATCGACGTTATTGTTGGTGGTCACTCGCACTCCTTGCTCGGCGATTTTACTGAACTAGGATTAGGTTATGCGGGCGACTACGCGCAGTGGGTGGTGAATCCGAATCAACTCGACGCCACTTGTATTGTGCAAGCCGGTGAATATGCTCAAGCAATCGGTCAGGTGCGCCTCAAATTTGATGCCTTAGGCCAACTGCAATACTGCAATGGTGGCAATGTACTATTGAGTAATGATGAATTTTATCATGCCTCCGCGCGCAGCAATGATGAGCGCATGAGTGGCCAACAGCACGCTCATGTGCTTGATTTCATTGAGCGCCAGCCGAACATCACAGTTACCTCAGAGCATACTCAGCTGCGCGCACATATTGATGCCGTGTACAAACCTCAGGTTGAGCAAGCCTACGGCCAAGTCATCGGCATGTTGCCTGCTCGCTTGCAGCATGTGCGTCGGCCGGGTGACGGCGATAGCAATCAGCACGGTTCGCAAGTAGCTCCGCTTGTTGCATTAGCGCAATTTGAGTGGGTGAATCAATCGTGGGTACAAGACATTACCGGTATCCGTGCAGATTTTTCGTTGGTTGGCGCCGGCGGCATTCGCCAAAGTCTTGATGAGGGTGAGCTGCGTGAAGGCGATATTAGCCTCGAATTATTACCGTTTTCTAACTTCTTGTCGATTGTGCCACTGACTGGCGCAGAAGTATTGGCATTACTGCACGAAACCATTGTCGCTACGCTGCCTGAAGGCGCTCACGCCGGTAAATTCCCTTACGGCGGCAACCTCCGCTACACCTTCGTGGAAACGAGTGCTGAACGCGATGGCGAGGTCACGCAAGCGGAAGTGAACCGTGGTACATGGCTGACTCCAGACTGGCAACCACTAGAATCAGATGCGGTTTATCATGTGGTCATGAATAGCTACAACGCCACCGGCAATGACGGTTGGACCACCCTCTATCGCGCTCAAGCCGAGCGCAGCGGTCGCATTGACTTAGCGTATGTTCACGGTGAGCTGCAGACATTCCCGGTGCAGCGCATCAGTCAAACCGATGGGCGCTTGCAGGTGCATTATGCTGGCGACGCGCTGACTTGTTCCGCTGAATTTGTCAGTTGTAATACCGACGCCCAAGCGGTCATCGAGTTTATTCGTGATGTCTACGTGCCGGCCCTTGGTGCAGTCATGCCGGTAAAATATCCGACGGTGACCTTAATATTAATGGAATAAATTACCGAGTCCTGCGTTTTAACAACACATGAGGACAATCACGTAAGGGAACTTCAGTGCCAACGACCGGTGTGCAACACCCTGTTCATCCATATTTGCGGTGTTACTCATTGGCGGCATTCTAAGTTGGCAATTTATTCAAGAAGTCATGAAAGACACTGGCATTGGTCGTTGGCTAGGAATCGGTGTGATAGCCTTTTATGCTGGGTTGTTTTTACTCTTTGTAAGCGTCCTGCGCCAACGTTTGGTTGCGCGCAAAACTGATAAATATAAGAAGGTGCAAATATGAAACCGATGCCAGTTGTGACAACCGAAACCATTGCCGGCCACGAAATTATTGCGAGTTTAGGCCTGGTTCGCGGCAATACTATTCGTGCCCGCCATGTGGGTCGCGATATTCTTGCGGGACTGCGAAATATTGTCGGTGGCGAGCTACATGACTACACCAAACTCATGGGCGAGTCGCGTGAACAGTCGATTGACCGCATGATTGACGAAGCACGCTCGTTGGGCGCTGACGCCATTGTTGGTGTACGTTTCTCAACGTCTGTTGTCGCGCAAAGTGCGGCGGAAATCTTAGTCTTTGGCACGGCGGTAAAACTCGCTCCAAAGTAAAGACTTGCGTGATTGAAAGCAAAGTGCGAAAAAGAGGTGTCAGGTTGAATTAACCGAATAACACCTCTTTTTTTAAGGACCAGCGCTATGTTGGAAAAAAATCGAATCGAAGTAAAGTGGGGGCTAATTTTCACCCTCGCGATGTTGCTGTGGATGTTGATTGAACGCGTGTCAGGGCTGCATTCAACACACATTGCTTATCACCCGATGCTGACAAATTTATTCGCCATCGTCGCCATTACGATTTACGTCCTTGCCTTGCGAGACAAGCGGGAACGTGACTTCGGCGGGAAAATGAATTGGGCACAAGGCTTTATTACCGGAATCTATGTCACCATGGTGATTGCGATTTTAAGCCCGTTTGCACAAGTATTGATTCACTTTGCAATTACTCCGCACTTCTTTACTAACGCAGCGACACATGCGGTTGATGCCGGACATATGTCGGTAGAAGATGCTGCAGCTTATTTCAATTTCCGATCGTACGTAGTGCAAGCATTCTTGGGCGCTATTTTGCTCGGAATTGTGACCAGCGCCGTGGTCGCCACGTTTGTGCGCCGTCGATAAGCTGTTCATCTCAGGGTAAAATTCAAGTAATGACGCTTGGTTTTTACCCTGCACTCTCTGACAATGGCAAGTACAGTGGCACAGGCCACGCGTGTCCGTGGAAAGGAGTACAACTATGAACAAAGTCGTTGCAGTACCAGTTTTTGGCTTTCTCAGTTTAAGTTTACTGGCTTGCTCTTCAGTTAGTGACGAATTCGTTGGCTTACCGGCGGATCCGGGTGAGTTGGAGATACGGGCGGTCGGCAATGAACCATTTTGGTCGTTGCAAGTGTTTGCAGAGCAAGTAAATCTGCAGCGTTTGGGGGCTGACACAGAGTTTTTCGCGATTACCAGCAAGACACAAACCGATGACAGCCAGCGCGTTCGCTTCACCAATAATGCGGTCTCCGGCAGTGTGGTGCTGCGCAACGAATTGTGTCACGACAGCATGACAGGCATGCCGTACCCGTATTCTGCGCAGGTGCAAATTCCGGGCGAAACGCTACAAGGTTGCGCGGGCGATCCCCTTGATTTATTGCAAGCAAACCCATGGCGGTTTGATCAGCTCGGTGATCATACGGTCGCGGATTTAGTCGTCGTCACCATGTCGTTTGAAGATGAGCGGGTGACCGGCAGTACCGGTTGTAACCGCTATTTCGGTGGCTACCAACTGACGGGTGAGGGATTGCGTTTTGCTGAAACCGGCATGACAAAAATGGCATGTGACGGGCCACGCAATGAGGCTGAGCAGCAGTTTACCCAACTCCTCAACCAAGTAAATCGCTTTGATATCACGCCGGACGGGTTTCTGATTTTACATACCCAAGATGGCCAAACGATGCAGGCGCAGCCACATCGTCTGGAAAAATAGCGTCTAACTAGCGTGCACTATGCAAGGCCACTTGCATCATTTGTGTGAATGCGCGCTCGCGATCCTCACTACTTGCAGCTTGCTGATTAACCAAATGATCAGACACGGTTAATAGGCAAGCTGCTTGTTTCCCGAGTATGTTCGCGTTATGAAAGAGCGCGAACGACTCCATTTCGACGGCAATCACTTGCTGTTCACGATACAAGCGCTCGTGGGCATTTGCTTCTTGGCGGTAAAAAACATCACTGGAATGGATCTTGCCGTGCCGCAATGGAATATCGAGGGTTTGCGCAGCTGCCAGCAAACGTTGATTTAATGCAGCACTTGGTAACGTCACCGGGTCACTGTGGCCACTCTGAGTGTGTGCATAGCTCGACTCACTCCAAGCTGACTCGGCGAGCACAACGTCAAAGAGCTGTAAGTCAGTCGTATACGCACCGCACGAGCCGACCCGAATAATCGCGTCGACGTCAAAATGGGTAAACAGCTCCCATGAGTAAATGCCAATGGACGCCATGCCCATGCCGCTGCCCATCACCGAAACCGGGGTGCCTTGGAAACTGCCGGTATACGCGAGCATATTGCGCACATGGTTCACTTCACGCACGTCGGTCAGGAAGTTCTCCGCAATAAATTTGGCCCGCAGCGGATCGCCGGGCATCAGTACGGTTTTAGCAAAGTCGCCTTGTTCGGCGTGAATATGTGGGGTCATAGCAACAGTTACTCTTCATGATTTTGGCCAGTCTAACGCACTGGTTTTTCCGTTGCATTGATCTGTGTCACTGGCGATTCAAAAGCAGTGCGCCCAGCATGGCGACCCGTCATGCTGGTTAACTCGAGCAGATCATCACACCATTACTTGGCTCGTTGACGATGCGCGGTTGCTTCAACACTAACTCTTTGGCGGGTTCTGGCCAACGTTCATGAAAGGACATACCACCGCGAATAGGGCAAGTGTTGAGTCGATATTGCTGGCCACTAACCCCGGTAATCTCGACGTCAAATTGCACCGGCTGAGTCATCGGATTGCGAAACGACATCAGCATACCGTAATTACCACGAACTTGGCTGAAAACCAGCTCGAAGGTATTCTCAGGGTTCACCTGCTCCTGAACTTGACGAATGACGTTTGCTTTCCGGTTGTCATCAAACTCAATCTCGATCAGCACGCGTTCGCCAGGTAATAAACGAATTTCACCGTCATAAACTACCGGCCAGTACTGGTCATAGTTGAGTTTGACTTCCCCTTGCACTGACGCCAAATAAACCGTTGCGTTAGAGCGACAGTTTGCGCCTTGTTCACACACTTGTTCGAGTGACAAAGGCTGTTCAACGACCTGAGTTTGGGTCACTGCTTTCGGTTGGCTTGGTGCACTTGTGTTTGCACACCCAGCAAGCAAGACGAGACTTCCCACAACAGCCAACGCATGGTTTGGCTTGAGACCTGCACTATTCAACATGTAACCCTAATTCCTAACGTTTAAGTATTTTTAACTGCAACAACTTTTGGTTTCACAATATCGCGCAGTTGCTGACGAATTTCGTTGAGCCAAGCAGGCTCTTGTTGGAC
>JAMCRH010000301.1:6793-10239 GCA_023380515.1 Gammaproteobacteria bacterium
TTGCCAGTAAATAGCCTTGAACATCATGACAGCCATGTTCTTCTAAGAACGATAATTGTTCAATTTGTTCAACGCCTTCACCGACAACACGCAAATTTAGTGAATGTGCCATGGCTAAAATGGTGCGAACAATTGTACGATCGTCATCGTCAACTTGTAAGTCTCGGATAAAGGAGCGGTCGATTTTCACTTCATGAATTGGCAAGCGCCGAAGAATATTCAGCGAAGAATAACCAGTACCAAAATCGTCAATAGACAAGTTTACATTGGCGTCTCGCAACACTTTCAACGTGCGCAAGGTACTTTCGAAGTTATTAATGACAGCGGTTTCGGTTAACTCTAATTGGAGCAACGACCAGTCATGCAGATTTTCAAGGCGCTGATAGAAGAGCTCAATACTGTTGTCTTCAGCAAAGTCGAGCGCTGACACATTAATCGCGAGACGTGGAACGCTGACGCCGAGCAGCTCTAACTCGGTCAGTTCACGAATTGATTTCTCAAAGACGTAGTCAGTCACCTGACGAATAAACCCTTGTTGCTCAGCCAAATTTATAAACGTGTCAGGGCGAATTGCGCCATGTTGAGGATGTTGCCAACGTAATAAGGCTTCGACCCCAGTTAACTTTAACGTGTGCGTTGAAAACTGAGGTTGATAAACGACTGACAATTCGCCTCGGTCTAATGCATAACGCAGATCGGTCGTCAGCTGCATTCGCGAATGGATACTTTCACCAAAAAAGTGATCATATAAACGCAGCTGCCCGGGCCCTAGGTTCTTGGCTTCTTCTTGCGCTAGGGTCGCACAAGCCACTAAATCCTTCACTTCTTCCGCATCATTGGGGAACATTGCTATGCCAGCAGAAATGCTGAGTTCAAATTGATAATTATCGAGTTGGATTTGTTTAAATAGATGCTGAAATTCGCGCGCCTTGGTGACGGCCAGTTCCGTGTTACGCGTGTGCAACATGGCAACTGCGAATTCATCGCCACCGAGTCGTGCGATCAACGTTGGGTAGTCAGCAAAATGATCTCTCAATGCGTTCGCTGTCCTTTGTAGTAAGCTATCTGCAGATTGTTGTCCGCAGGCATGATTAATGCGGCGAAACTCATCAATATTGAAGGCGATCAAGGCAACGGTCTGGTGATGCTCTTCAGCGAACTCAAGCTCACTCTCGAGTTCTTGGCGGAACATGTGGCGATTCAATAACTGCGTGAGCTCGTCACGAGCTGACAAGGACCGCTCTTTTTTGAAACCTTGGTAAAGAAGAAAGTAGAGTAAGACAGCAGTGATACCGACGTAACTCCAGCCCTTATATGTTTGGAGCTGGGTAAGTGTTTGCACGTCGTCAACGATATTTTCCAAAAATCGGTCAGAATAAATAATCCACACCACGCCGAATATGACGTAGATGAGTGTTCGAATTAACGCACTGTGCCCAGGAGACTGCACGCTCTATGTACCTCGTTTGAATAGCTTTATGTAAAGATAGCAGTAGCTTTACAGAAAGGAAAATATCTTGTGTGCATTGATTGGCTATTATTTGGTGGGTTAGCTAGGGTAGAATATGCACCCCCAAAGTGAGGTTTATTTCTATGTCTGAAGTTCAGCAGTTTATCCCAGGTCAGGCCGCATCAGGTGGCACAAAAGCGACGAGTGACACGAGCGCAAGTACACCAAAGTCAACGACGCCATTGATTGGTTTTGTTAGTTTAGGCTGTCCGAAAAACCTCGTTGACTCGGAGCGAATCCTGACTCAACTGCGTACCGAAGGCTATGAAATTGTGCCGAGTTATGACAATGCCGACATGGTCATTGTGAATACATGTGGGTTTATCGACTCAGCGGTGCAAGAGTCGCTGGACGCCATTGGGGAAGCGCTGAAAGAAAACGGGAAGGTGCTGGTGACTGGTTGCTTAGGGGCTCGCGATGACGAAATTCGCGAAGTGCACCCGAACGTATTGGCGATTACTGGGCCGCATGCTTACGAAGAAGTGATGAGCCAAGTTCATGAACACTTACCGAAACCAGAACTTATTCCGTTTGAGCAACTTGTTCCAGACACAGGGGTGAAATTGACGCCCCGTCACTTTGCGTATTTAAAAATTTCTGAAGGCTGCAACCATCGTTGTACCTTTTGTATTATTCCGTCGATGCGTGGCGACCTTGTCAGTCGCCCAGTGGGGAGCGTACTCGACGAAGCTAAACGCCTTGCAAATGCCGGAGTGAAAGAACTCTTGGTTATTTCGCAAGACACCAGTGCTTATGGTGTTGATGTGAAACACAAGCTTGGCTTCTGGGACGGCCGCCCTGTGAAAACGCGGATGCTTGAGCTTTGCGAAGCGCTCACTGAACTTGGTGTGTGGGTGCGCCTGCACTACGTGTACCCATACCCGTCGGTGGATGATGTGATTCCGTTGATGGCGGAAGGAAAAATCCTGCCGTATCTCGACATTCCGTTCCAGCACGCCAGCAAGAAGATCTTGAAGCTGATGAAACGCCCGGGCTCCTCTGAGCGTGTATTAGAGCGCGTACAGAAATGGCGTGAAATATGCCCTGACTTGGTCATTCGCAGTACCTTCATTGTTGGCTTCCCGGGTGAAACGGAGGAAGACTTTAACGAATTGCTCGACTTCCTGCGGGAAGCACAGTTGGATCGCGTGGGCTGCTTTACGTATTCGCCAGTCGAAGGGGCGAAAGCCAATGAATTGCCAGACCCTGTGCCAGAAGACGTCAAACAAGATCGCTACGAGCGCTTTATGGCGGTTGCGCAAGAAATTAGTGCCGCTAAACTGCGCGCGCGCGTTGGCCAAGAAATGCTGGTGCTGATTGACGAAGTGACACCAGAAGGTGCGGTCGGTCGTAGCTATGCCGACGCTCCAGAAATTGATGGCTTGGTGTACTTAACCGATGAAACTAACGTGCAACCAGGTGATAAAGTCTGGGTGGAGATTATCCATACCGACGAATACGACCTTTGGGGTGTGCGGGTCGAAGACTAAGTCGTGAAGAGAAAACGCAAGGCAGCTGCCTTGCGTTTTCTTAAAAGTGAAAGGTTAGCCCGAGGCGCCCGCTGCGGTCATTGGCGAACAAGCCAGCGCCGGCATAAACATCGACCCGCCGCCACGCGCGGTAACGCACATCGGCATGCAGGCTAGTGGTCGTCATGCCGCCATTCTTTTGAATCTCAAAATAACTGGTGATATCCCACTCTGGTGTGAGCATACCGCGCATCCCAAACTGACTGATGAGGCCGTGGCGATTCAAGTTGTAGTAATTAGTTTCGAACTCAACTCGCGTTGCTCCCACGAGCCAAAAGATGTCCGCTTGGTCACTTGCAGCATAGCGAATGCCGCCCATGAACGATTGCTGGTAACCATTGTATTCACGGTCGACATTATTAATGCGGTCGTTAATTTTGCCGCCATTGGTTTCAATGCGGAATAGG
>JAMCRH010000301.1:10249-17197 GCA_023380515.1 Gammaproteobacteria bacterium
ATTGTTGCGGATACTGGTGCTGGCACGAATTCCGAGAAAATCAGCCTCACGGTTATCATGGCGATTCCACTCGTGGTGATAATACACATCGATGACTCGCCAGTTCGGCCCAAGCTCAGATTCATCACTTGTTGCAGCCACGACGGCAGCTGGGTAAGTCATAGATAAGGCAAGCATCACAAAGAAAAAATTTCGAACAAACATCATGGCTCAGAACGTCTCGTTGATAAACCTAGCGACAATTGTACCAGTGAGTTGACATCAGTGCGATTGTAAAACAACACGTTTACGAGTCGCCATTCTGCACCACTGGATTAAACACGGTGACTTTGTTTTTTCCCTGACGCTTTGCTTCGTACATGGCACGATCGGCAAATCGTATGAGTTCATTAATTGATTGGGTGTGCTGCGGATAAAAGGCGACTCCGATACTAGCGGCCAAATCTATGGCGAGCTCTTGCACATCGATCGTCTCACAAATTGTACTGCGAACTTTTTCAGCAGCTCGCAATGCTGCTGATTCTAGCGAGGCTGCATTTGCTCTTGCTGGACCTTTTGGTCGGTAATTTCTCGAGCGATTCCCATAAATTTTTTAATATTGCCGTGCTCATCAAAAATCGGCGAGGCATTAGTAGTGTGCCATTGTAGGTTGCCATGAATATCGCGAATGCGATATTCCAAACCACTTTGCTTTTGCCGGGCTGCGATCAGTTTATCCATAAACTCGAAGCAGCGAGGCACGTCTTCCGCATAGATAAAATGGTCAAAGGTTTTGCCCATAACGTCGCTTGGCTCATGACCCAGAATGTCTTTCCACGTTGGTGAAACATAAGTCAGGGTGGCATCGGGGCCAACGGTGTAAATGATATCGTTCGCACTCTCGACGAGAGCTCGAAAATCTGCCTCACTTGCGGCTAGCAGTGCCTCGTTAGTCTTACGCTCGGCACTTCCTATTGTTGTTAGCATCCTCTGTTTAAGAAGCATAATCGATAAAAAAGGGAACGCCAGTCTTCGGCATTCCCTTTTTGTTGTTTGGGGGGATATTGCGAGTTGCGAGCTTTCAGCGATTAAGCGCTCAGTGCTGCAATTTCCGTACTTGCTGCAGCAATCGCGTCGTTGCGAGCTTCAGGGCTCAGGTTCACGCCTTCCGCACGAATAATCGTAACGTCGGTCATGCCGAGGAAGCCAAGTACAGTTTTTAGATAGCTCTCTTGGTATTCCATAGCCGCAGCTGCGCCTTCTGAGTAAATGCCACCGCGCGCGGACGCCAAGTAAACTTTCTTGTCTTTCACTAAGCCTTCTGGACCCGCTTCGGTGTACCGGAACGTCCGGCCTGCTTGAGCAACGCGGTCTAACCAAGCTTTGAGCTGGCTTGGGATTGAAAAGTTGTACATTGGCGCACCGATGACGATAACATCGGCAGCAAATAACTCTTCCAATAAAGTTTCAGTCAATGCCAACTCAACTTGTTGTTTCTCAGTTTGAGCGTCGACTTCAGTGCCGCCAGCTAATAAGATTTCAGCGTCTAAATGCTGAATCGGCGTGGTAATTAGGTCACGGTTAATGACAGTTGCGTCGGCATTTTCTTGCTGCAAGCGTGCAACAATTTTATCGCCAAGTTGACGACTCACAGACTGCTCACCAAATAAACCCGTTTGTAAATGTAAAATGTTCATACTGCACCTCAAAAAATTCGGAAACGAAAGGGACATTAAAATTTCGATGATGGAATTTTAAATCTGTTCCATAATCATGACTAGATGGCTAAAATAAAAACTGTCGTTCCACATATGGAACAATTGACGAAATAAACAGGCGGCACGATGAAAGACATTACTAATTTGGCGTTATTTGCGCATGTGGTGGAAGCGGGTAGTTTTAGCGAAGCCGCACGCCAACTGCAAATGCCAAAATCGACCTTGAGCCGACGCATTTCAGATCTCGAAGATGAGCTCGGCGTGCGGCTGTTAAACCGAACCACACGGAAACTCTATTTAACCGATGTCGGCCGCGAGTTTTTGGTGCATTGTCAAACCGTTGTTGCCGCTGCGTCAGCCGCCGAGCAAGTCACGCAATTTGTCCAAGAAAAGCCACGGGGTAAAGTACGGATTAGTAGCCCGTATGCGATCAGTCAGTCGTTGCTCGTGCAAATTCTTCCCGAGTTTATGGCGCGCTATCCAAACGTATCGCTCGATCTAGTCATGACCAATAAACCCGTGAACCTAATCGAAGAGCAAGTGGATATCGCTTTGCGGGTTCGCGCTGAAATTGAAGAGTCATCCTTAATCGCTCGGGAGTTATTACCGTCGGCCAATGCTTTGTATGCAAGTCCAGAACTGATTAACCAGCTCGGTGCACCCGAGCACCCAACCGATTTAATGAACTGGCCAGCCATGTCACTCCATTATTCGTCTGGGCGCTACTTGTGGCAGTTTACCAGTGCAGCCAATGAGAGCCTGTCTCTCAGTTACCAGCCGCGTTTGATTACGGACGACATGGCTATGTTGCGTGAAGCCGCGCGTGCGAGCCAAGGTGTCGTGTCTCTACCGACCTATTTGTGTGATGAGTATGAAGAGCTTGGTTTTATTCAGCGGGTCTTGCCAACATGGAAACTACCAGTCGGTAAACTGCATATGGTTTATCCGTATCGCCGCGGATTACTACCGGCAGTTCGGGTGTTAATTGACTTTTTACTTGCCGAGATGCCACGAGCAGCTGGTATTGCCGGAATTGGTCGAGAGTTGGTGAACCGGGATATTAAAAAGTCGTGAGCCTCACTTAATGAGGTTCACGACTTCATCACAAAACGGAGACCGTTGTTGGCAGTTATAGGTGCTTTAAAACGTGCTCCGCACTACTGACATCAAACTGCTTTTCCGCTTCAACAAATACGTGCTCGACTTTGCCATCACGAATAATCATCGCAAAACGCTGACTACGAACACCGCCGAAGGCTCCGGTATCCATGCTGAGCCCCAGTTGTTGAACCCAAGCGCCATCGCCATCTGAGAGCATCGTGACTTTGTCAGTCGCACCTTGTTCTTTACCCCATGCAGCCATGACGAATGCGTCGTTCACCGCAAGGCAATAAATGCCATCGACGCCTTTGGCCTTAAACGCGTCTACCTGTTGGATGTAGCCTGGCAGATGTTGCTCGGAGCAGGTTGGAGTGAAGGCGCCTGGGACAGCAAAAATAATGTGTAACCCATTCTTAAATTTCTCAGCTGGATTAACCTGATCCATGCCGACTTGGCCTTTGGTGGTTAGATTTCCTGCTGGAACTGCTTGTTGTGCTTTAATCATAACTTGGTCCTTTGAAGAGTCTTTTTATTAGTGTAGCAAATGGATTGGCAAGGGGTATTAGTTCGACCCCCGTTGCCAGACAAATTCCGCTAATTTCTCGAGATAGGGTGTGTTGCCCGGATGATTTTGAAACCAACGCTCAAGGTTGCTTAAGAAACGCGGGTCACGACGAATTTGATCAATCTCTGCGTTAATCGCCGCCGTGATTTGCTGGCCCCATTCATTGTTGGTACAGCCAACTGCGCCGAGAACGTAGGTGCCGGCAGTTTCTTTAATCTCTATAAACTCAAGCTGAACGCCGCCGCTCTCGAGGTCGACTTGATGCAGAATTTGATAGTCAATGGTGTAGTCAATGCGGTTGCTCTTAATCATCTCGAGTATGGCAAGGGTGGCATTCTCACCAGTGTGAACGAGCCGATAACCTCCAACAGCCGATTGTGATTCGAGTATGTCTTGTAAGGCCGGGTATCGGCGGCCGGCGGGATAACCAAAGCGCCACGCGTCGTCCGCGATTAACTGACTGAGTGCAATCGGATCCCCATAACGCGCCTTCATTGCCACTGCATTTGCTTTGGTCGTAATGACACCATGTGGAAAATAAAAGTGAGTGGGCTGGGTAAACACCGCTATGCCTGACTCTGGGCGATAAATCATGCACGGAAAACATTGATTACGTTCGTCAAACTGCTGAGTAATTCGTGTTTGCGGGTACACGGTGCGGGATTTACTGTATTGAGGTAAGTTTTCGTCGATCACGTCCATGAGAACATCGCAAATACCTTCGTTTCGAAATTGGCTGGAGACAATGTGAAAGGGTGGTGCGGTATTAATCACCCACGGTAAGTGCATGTCGACGTCCGAGTCAACAGGGCTGTTGAGCGCAGACATTGTCAGCGCGGAAAGAATAAATGAGAGCACAATCAGCCTACCTGTGGTTGAGCGAGAAACTTAGAGCTGCAAATATCCATATTGCATCGGCCTCAAGATGAGTGAACGGTTTCAATTCTCTTTGAGGTATAGTTCATTATCTCGCAGAACGACAATGATTAACAATTAATCATGGCTGATTTTTAAACTATTTACGTTGGCGAAATGTCGCGATTAGGCTGTGCATGTTGTCGATTTAAGGTACTCTTATCGCATTGGCTAAACATTAAAATAATAAATCAAAGGACGCCCATGACGGACACGCAAACCTGGCAACAAGTCGCAAAAAACTACACGTGGTACTTACGGTTCGACAAAACGGTATTAATTGCACTGCTTTTCGTTTTTGTGGTGATTGCATGGTTTATTGATGCAATTCCCGAGTGGATTAGTTACGCCGTCGGCGCTGTGCTGCTTCTGATCTGGGCAGTGCTTGTGTTTATTTGGGCGCCGAAGCGCTATCGAGTGACCCGCTACTTACTTGCGGACGATCGCGTGCATTTTCAGCTCGGCGCTTGGTGGTGGCGAGAAACCTCAGTCACCCACAACCGTTTGCAACATATTGAAATTCAGCAAGGACCTATTGAACGGATACTCGGTATTTCGCGGCTTATTCTGTACACCGCAGGTGGTACTGGGGCAGACCTTGTTATACCGGGCCTGCCCATGGCTGACAGCGAAACAATTCGTAATCAACTGCTCCAAGACATTGCCCAAGAAGAAATGAGCGAGGAGGCAATTACGAGTGCGGCGCCAGCGACCGGTGAGGAAAGTCGGCATGAGTAGTCAGCAACAAGGCTGGAATCGACTGCCCCTGATTGCCTTATTGGCGTTCTTAATTAGTAGCATTCGGATTTTCATTCGATTTTTGTACCAAGCGGTACCCGCGTTAGTGGGGGTTTACATCGCCCTGCGTAACCATTTGCACTATGTGCCATATGTCGCGGCCGGCTTATTTATTTTTCTGTTGGTGGCCACATTTCTGCGCTATCGTCGCTTTCTTTGGCAATTTGATGACCAACGCATTCGGGTCAAACAGGGTGTATTTAAAGTCACCGAGCTGAATCTTGGGTACGAGCGCATTCAACAAGCCGATATCCGCCAGCCGTTTTGGCTAAAACCGTTTAATTTAACT
Organism: Gammaproteobacteria bacterium; assembly: GCA_023380515.1. The sequence continues at coordinate 15,615 of JAMCRH010000301.1, forward strand.
GTGCTGAGTTTGCAAAGCGCAGGCAGTAAAGGCAAAGAAGTCGAAATTCCAGCCTTATCGGAAACCTTGTCGGCCGAGCTACAACAAAGGGTATTAGCGAAAGCCCAAGCGGCTGGCGCAGCGGAAAATAGCGAGTCGCCAGACGTTGTCGCGGAAAATGATTTTGAACTTAAATTGCCAACCAGCGAAGTGTGGCGAATTGGCTCCATGCAGAACATTTTTATCATGGTCAGTGCGTTAGTGGCTTTTATTTTTGCCAACCAAACCATGACTAATTATATCACCGAGCAATTTGAGCTGTGGCTGGCAGGGTTTGAGTCGCAATTCCAAGCGTTATTGGTCGGTAGTGCAATGGTGTTGGGCTTTTTCTTTGGCATTTTGGTCCTGACCACTCTGTACTATTTTAACCAGTTTTATGGTTATCACTTGGTGCGTCAAGGTGACCGAGTGCATTATCAAGCTGGCTTGTTGAGTAAGCTTTCGCGCAGTTTTCGCATGCCGAAATTACAGTTGATTGAAATGCGCCAAGGCCTAGTAGGGCGCGCATTGCGTCGCTGGAGTGTACGGATTCTGCAAGCTGGGGCGAACCACGAAAAGGCCGAGGGTCGCTTTACTGTGCCGATTTTGAACGTGCCGCGCTTAGAGGCCCTGACACAGGATCTGCAATTGACCAATGCGACTTGGCAGCGCGTACACATCGGCTTCCTGTTTCGCTATTGGCTGATTATTGGTGTCGTCGTTGGGGCTATTTTTGATCCGATCGCTGGCGCCATGAGTGCGGCCGTGGTGTTAGTTTGGCGCTGGGTTTGGTGGCGTCGGTTTGGTTGGCATGTCGACCCACAATGGCTGGTGGTGCGCACTGCTTGGATAGGCCAACGTCAACGCTGGGTACCAGCGGCGAAAATGCAGCGCGTGAGTATTCAACAGTCGCCTTGGCAGCGTTTATTTGGCTGTTGCCAGTTACGCGCCGATACTGCCGGCGGTAGCTTGACCGTTCCGTGGCTGCGCCAAGAGACTGCGCAGGCATTGAAAGCGGAGTTGCTGGAGCTGACCGCGACGAACAACAAGCGCTGGATGTAAACGCCAGCGCTTCGGCTTACTTCCAATATTGTTCGACAGTGACATTGCCGGGTTTTCGGCGCAAGTTCTTGTCGAGGCCTTTGGCGAGCAGCGCCACTTTGGCATCGAGGATCATCTGTGGGTTACCACAGAGCAGGACTTGCGCGTTGGCATTTAACTCACCGCCGACCGCGGCTTCCAGTTCGCCACTGGCAATCAGTTGCGGAATGCGTTGGCTGAGTGCTCTGGTTTCGGTGGCGCTAATGTGATCTCGCCAAAAATAGTCTTCGCGAGTGACAACGGGTTGATAAACCAATTGCTCTGGGTGCTCAATTTGCCATTGCTGGATGCGCTCTTGATAGCACAGGTCATGGCCGTAGCGTACGCCATGCACCAAGTAGATTTTTTTGAAGCGCTGCCATGGCGTCTCAGTACCGAGCATGGATAAGTAAGGGCCTATGCCCGTTCCGGTGCTCATGAGCCACAAAGTTCCGCCTTCTGGGATTTCGCTGAGAATGAAAAAA
>JAMCRH010000302.1 GCA_023380515.1 Gammaproteobacteria bacterium
GGTTCAAGCGCGGGGTTGACGGAGGGCATGCTTGGCATGCCGTTATGCGATGGTGGATATGTCAACGTAGGGCAGGTTTCACCTGCCGCCACGCGATGGTGGAACGGCATGCACGGCATGCCCTACGGTCGTTCGAATTCGACATTCGTTGTTGGTTCAACCACGGTGTTGAATTCAATATTTGTGGCCGGTTTAAACGCGGTGTTGGCGTAGGGCATGCTTCGCATGCCGTTATGCGATGGTGGAACGGCATGCATGGTTCGGTGTTGAATTCGGGTTTTGCGGTGCGGCATGCACGGCATGCCCTACGGTTACACAATGTCGGAACGGCATGCATTCGGATGGCGGTGAATTCGGGTTTGGTGGTGCGGCATGCGGAGCATGCCCTACCACCGATGTTAATAAAAACTGATGGCGCGCCATTCTGGTGGAATTACCCCACGCTCCACATCGCGGTGAAAGGTCGAATATGGCCAATCGCCAACGCACTCTACCAGCCGATGCTTGACCGGATTGGTGTAGCAATACATCAGCAGAATTCGATAACGCCTTTCGCTTGTCAGCCGATGTTCCCAATATCGAGGTTGCCACAACTTGCCGCGGCGCTGAAAGCGCTCATTATCGGTAAGCCTAATGTCGCTTTGAAATTTCGATCCCTGAGTCGTTAGTCGTTTGATCATGCTTACCCGCTGCGGAAGTAGCGCGTCGGGCAATTCAATGATGGCATGAAAATGGTCAGGCAACAGCACCCATGCATGAATTTTGAATGGGTATTTTTGGTTCGTCGCTTTCAGCGCCATTTTGAGCGCACCACGTATTTCAGGGTTGAGCAGTACCGGCTGGCGCTGGTACGTCACGACAGTCAGAAAAAAATACCCGCCTGCATCGAAATATCGACAGAAATTTGGCATGTCTCAAACCCACATAAATGCTACTGGCTATGAGTGTAAGCCCACCACCGCCACCCCACACCTGGGCGATCACGTATTGTGTGCTCGAACCCAACATCGCGTGTTGGTTCAGCCACGGTGTTGGCAAGGGCAGGCCGTGCCTGCCGCCGCACAATGGCGGTGCGGCATGCGGAGCATGCATTCGGATGGCGGTGAATTCGGGTTTGGTGGAACGGCATGCGGAGCATGCCCTACGATGCCCGATTCCGACATTTGCGGGGGAGGGAACGCGGGTTGTGCCCGAATTCAACACCGTGTGTTGGTTTAAACGCGGTGTTGTGACGGCATGCATTCGTATGGTGTTGAATTTGGGTTGGGTGGTGCGGCATGCGGAGCATGCCCTACGGTTGCCGAATTCAACATTTATGATTTATGGTCGGTTCAACCGCGGTGTTGGCGTAGGGCAGGTTTCACCTGCCGTTATGGGATGGTGGAACGGCATGCGGAGCATGCCCTACGGTTGCCGAATTCAACATTTATGGTCGGTTCAACCGCGGTGTTGGCAAGGGCAGGTTTCACCTGCCGCCGCACAATGGCGGTGCGGCATGCGGAGCATGCCCTACGATGCCCGATTCCGACATTTGCGGGGGAGGGAACGCGGGTTGTGCCCGAATTCAACACCGGGCGTTGGTTTAAACGTGGTGTTGTGACGGCATGCATTCGTATGGTGTTGAATTTTGGTTTGGTGGTGCGGCATGCGGGGCATGCCCTACGCTTGTTGCAACGGCGGTTTGTGCCCGAATTCAACACCGTGTGTTGGTTTAAACGCGGTGTTGGCGTAGGGCGGGCCGCGCCTGCCGTTATGCGATGGTGGTTATGTCGTAATTGCGTTGTTCCACGACAACGATGATCCTATACTCAAACGAACGCTCAAAAACAAAAAATCGGTACAAGGTTGAAACATGGCGTCACTGAAAATTAAGTATGTAGGTCCGATTCGACAGGGGTTACCCGACGGTGAAGTATTTCAGTTTCAGGGAGTCACTGTATTTACTGGAAGTCAGGGCTCGGGGAAAAGTACCGCGGCAAAAATATTCTCATCATTGACTTGGCTAGAGAAGGCGCTCGTGCGCGGCGATATCGAGCCTTCGGAAGCCAATAATTTTCAATATTTCAAAACCACGCTTATGAATTTCCATGGGTTAGCGGAATACTTTAACATCCACTCAGTTGTTGAGTACCAGGGTAAACGCTTTTCTTTTATCTTGCGCAATTTGTCATTTGAAATTCAAAGTCGTAAAGCACCAGCGGATTTCGCTTCACCCAAGATTATGTACGTACCCGCTGAGCGTAACTTTCTAGCTGCAATTGATAAACCAGAGGTAATCAGTAAATTACCCAAGTCCTTAAAAGATTTTTTAGCTGAGTATCTAGAAGCGAAAGAATACTTTGCTAAGCATCCAGTGCAATTAGAGCTCAATAATACCTATTTTAGTTTTGAGGAAGAAACTAAACGCTCTTACGTAAGTGGTGATGACTTTAAAATTGACTTACTGCATGCGTCGAGCGGCTATCAAAGTTATATTCCTATGTTCCTGGTAACCCGTTATTTGCGTGAATTTGTCGAGCGCTCAGAGGGTGAAAAACAAAATGAGATGAGTGTTGCAGCAGAGCGCCGATGGTTGCAAGAATTGTCGCGC
>JAMCRH010000303.1 GCA_023380515.1 Gammaproteobacteria bacterium
ACGCAATGTTCGGAACTGTGACCCAGTAGGGCCAACAACATTAAACCCTGAAAAACAGCCAGTTAAGCAGGAAGAAAAACAGGCCGCTTAATTGGCAAAAAGGTGTCAACTAACTTGAAAAACGCCGTTAGCTCGAGCCGTTGCACGTCAATCTATGCGTACGTTGTTGATTTCAGCGTAAGTTCAGAGTAATTTAACTTTTAGATTAACGCACGCCAAGGGAATGTTGGCAAAGCGATAGCTACGTTCGAGTAGCTAATTGGGTCCGCTCAGTTTGTTTCCTCATGGAAGAGCCCTCCATTATTTTCTCGCTTTCATGCACGATTTGTCCTTTGCCTAAAACCCTATTTGCGTGTGCCATGCCCGCTTCGAGCGCTTTGTTTTATGCGCCTAGATTCAATTTCGACTCTTAATTAAGCGAGTAGATGCGGGATGATAACGAGCATGCATGTGTATCGAAGATACGCGGCGTGCGTGGTAATACAATGTTATGTGCTGAACGAGGCATAAAGGACACTGAATTCTATGAGTAAGTTGGCACAGATTGATTGGCAAAAAATAATTATTGACGGCCTACCATTTTGGATTACAGCGCTTATTGTTGTAGCTGCTGCTGTTGTGACGTATCGATCAAATCGAAAATCTGTTGAGTCTCAAAATGAATTGGGCAGAAAGTCTCGATTAGCGGATCATCAGAACAAAATTTCTGAGTTTAGGCATGGCTGGCTTCAGGATTTAAGAAATACAAGTGCAGATCTTGTGAAGATCTTGCACGAGTGCAGAATCAGCATGATATTAAAAGATAGAGAATTTGGCTGGGCCGGGCAAACTTCTGTTAGCGCGGAAAGCGCGAGTCATCTACGAAATTGCGAGGCATTTGAAGCCCAATTTTTGGCTGCAAGATCAGAGTTCTACAAATCTCACTCAAAGTTAAAACTGCTTTTCAAACCAAATGATGCGGATGCCAATCAGTTGTTAGAGTTGCTCGATGAGGCTCGAACTAATCTCTTTAAAGAGCCATTGTTGGTTGATGATGAATTTATAGATCGTATCGTTTCTGAGTTGCAGGTAATACTAAAAACGGAGTGGGAAGTTACAAAGAATCGCACTTGGCTAGAAAGCACATAACCAGGCCAGTCACGGCGACGCCTACTACATTGCGGCTTCGCCTCCGTTTCGTAGCCGCGCGTGCTGGCAGCGTTAGGCGACACAACTGTGAAATTTTGAACATGACCCCAATCGAACACATCAAGCGCCGTTTAAAGGACTTTGAGCCTGCGAGATCAGCAGCGCCAGACTTGGTCTGGGGTAATAGTGGTGAGCGCTGTTCGATTGAAGCGAGGCAGTTTCCTGTCCCGAATCTTCTGCTGTATCTCTTACACGGGATCTGTGAATTTCCGTTGGGATATCGCGGAGATAAGACCCACTGGATAGTACCGTTCACCTATAAGGGGACAGACTATGCGATTTCACACGAGAAGTTTGGATTGCGCTTCTATGTAGCAAGAAGTTCTGAAGCTAAGCCAAAAGAGGTTCTGGGGAAGCTTCAAAAGGCTCTCGAGTCAGCAGAAAAACACCTTCTCAGCGACTTTGCTAGCGAGCAAATAGAAAAAGGCAACATAACTATTTCGAACCAATTCAATCGGCTCGATAGTCAGTACTGCTATTTCCGGGAGAAGGCGGAATCTGCTTACTCTCCCAAAACAAACGAAGGTGGTGGTGAGGATGCTGTAGTCGGTCTCGCAAGTATCCTGAATATGCAATTTGAAGCCAGTCGTGACGGCGTGTATAACGCACTAGCCATGATTGATGCCTATTTCAGTCGTTTGGAGCACTTTCTAGTGCTCGCGCTTCCTCTCGTCGGTTACGACAGAAAGCAGGAAAATCTGGCGGAATTCGTCGGCTTGATCTGGTCAGAAAAGCTTCGCCGCGTACTTAACATTTCCGAAACCACGACTCAGAAGCATTACGAAGCGTTGGTTCAGATAAAAGAGAAATATCGAAATACATTTGGACACGGTGGCTTTGAGAAGAACGGCCAATCGTTTTTCTTCCACTTGAGCAAGTTTGGAGCCATACCCGCAAGCATGTCGGGAATGCGAGATAGTGTCCACTTTAATTTCTTTCCGATAGATAAGGATATTTTTGAAGGTATTTGTTCATCGCTCGACGCATTTGATGCATACCTTTCTAACGTCGCGCTTTCGGATGCGTGGAAATTCGCTCGAAGTGGCCTCAATCTCGCCATGGACCAGAAAAATCTAAGAGAACTGCTAGAAGTAGCGGAAGATCCAGATGCATATGATGCTTGGATTGAGAGCCAATCATATCTTATGGATATGTATACAAATGCGGATTATTGAGCACGGGCCTAACAAGTTGCTGCACACAGAAAAATTACTCGCTACGCTCACCAATTTTCCGGTGAGCAAAGCGTTAAAAGGAAAAATATGATTACTCAGCAAATTACAGCAATAGCATTACGGATTTTGTCCATTTGGTTGTTGATTCATCTTCTGTTGAGTCTGCCAAGTGTCGCTTTAATGATCCCAAGTTTTGAGATGTTCCATGAACAAGAGGCTCCTAGATGGATGTTTTTTGGTATAGCTGGTGCATTTTTTGTACTTGGCTTGGTCGCTGTATTTATTATCTTCAAGTTAGCAACATCTGTTCTGACTAGAGCAAAGAGCGACTCTGCGCTAACACTGAGTGATGATTCTCAGAAGATGCTGTTCCAGTTGGCTGGTTTGTATTTTATTGTCAATGCCTTGGCGTATTTGCCTCGTACGCTTGTGCCGATATCCAATATACCTGATTTGTCATTGGCTCATTTTATGACGTCTGCGGGATTAGTGTTGCAGTTAGTTATTGGACTATGGCTTGCTAGCCGTTCTAGCTTTTGGGTTGGGCTTTTTCGGAGACTGAGAGGTCGAGGATAATGCCTTTTAACAATTCGCGTCAGTTCGCACCTTCGGTGCTGGACTCATACTACACTCGTGCCGCTGAGCTCGGGCGTTATAAATCTTGAACGGAGTTACAATGGAAATCAGTGCAACATTCGCAGGGCAATTTCTTCTCATTTGCGGGGTGGTCTTCGGTATCGTTAGTTATTACTTGGGGCGTCGTAAGACTCAGACACCAGTGCTCACCGGTATGCTCGGTTTTGTTCTGGGCCTGATACCAATTTTTGGCATTATCTATGTAGTTGTGCTTGTGCTTAAAAAGGATGTGATTCCTATTGAAATTTCGAAGCACCGGAAAAACGATTTAACACATGTCGCAACAGTACGCGCTTGCGTCGCCAGTCACGTGGGTCGCCGCCCGTCTACTAAAGCAGACCTTCAACGCGTGGCAAATGCAACAGGCATGACACATGAAGCTAGTGCTTCCTAGTCAAGAATTCGAACAAAGTTATCGGTCGTATATTCAAGAGCTTGGCGAAGAAGTGCGTTATCCCTTTCCGCTTGATTTTGATGATACAGACTTTGCTAAGCTATTGCGTCGTATTGATAATTTTCGATTAGGTGAAAGCCTGCCGGCAGGATATGTGCCGTCCACGACCTTCTGGCTGGTCGACGGCAGTGAAATTGTCGGTGTGTCTAACCTTCGGCACTCGCTTAATGACCAGATACGCCATGCTGGTGGCCACATCGGGCTCGGCATTCGGCCATCGAAGCGCGGGAAAGGGCTTGGAATTACTTTGCTGCGGCTAACCCTAGAGCAGGCTTATACACTCGGCATTACTGACGTTCATGTCCATTGCTATAAACACAATGAGCCTTCTGCGAAGATGATTCTAGCTTGTGGGGGGCGTCTGGATTCTGAGGTTGTAGCAGGCGAAGAGGTTGTGCAGCGCTATGTGGTGCGCAGGTGAGGATTATACTTTAATCTATCGAGTCCGCAGAAATAACAAAGGCGCCAATTGGCGCCTTTGATGTCTGTAGCGATTGGGAAATTAGCCCAACAGAGACAATACTGACTGTGGAACCTGATTCGCCTGAGGAATCCGATCCCTAATCAGGAATGTGTTTGTACTTTTCCCACATCGCTTTCACGGATGATAGCTTAAGGCCTGATTTAATCTTAAAAGTACCGGCAGATTCCGCACTATGCACTTCCTCAAGATAGTCAAGAACTGGGCTGTAAGTGTCTTGTCGGTTCCAAAAGTCGTGGATAAAAATGGTCACACTTTCCGGCTTGGAGTGTTTAGTCAAAAGGTAAATGATTGAAGAGAATAGACACGCGACACGGAAGCGGCCGTCAATCAATATGAGGTCAAATTCGGCCTCGTGATTAAGGATCGCAGCGCTATAATCAGGAAATTTATTTTTAAATCGATTCGACGTCGGATAACCCCAATCGCCAGTCGGCCCAATATCTGCGAAATCAATTCTGCACTTATCTCCTAATTGATTGACGAGAGCATCAATCCATTTCTTATCGCTTTCTACACCATAAACATCCAATCCTTGCTCAACCGCCCATACAGTCGAACCGCCAGACCCGAACTCAAAATACTGAGTTGCCGATAATAAGCACTTCTTAAAAAGGCCTTGCTCAGCGACCGACATAAACGGCGCGTTAGGTATGGCAAAACTATCGCTAGTTGCGACGTTATCTGTGTTTGCAGTGCTATTGAAAAAGGAGCTATCAAAAGACTTCAGCATCGTATCAAGCGCTTGCTGTACACTTTGGAGGTGTTCTTCGTCTTGCTCGGAGCTCTGTTCCCAACTCATTAATTTCTGAGAGCCGGTGTGCTTGTATTCGTAGCCCGCAGAACGGATCATCCAATAGAGCCAAATGTCGGATTCTTTTGCACTCATCGATGCGATAGCATTCTTGTGCTTTACGATTTGCTGCAGTGCTTCGGGCGGCAGCAGGATACCGGAACCACTCACCCCAAAATGCAGCGGATGGGATTGATTTGCTGCAGAATAATTCCACTGCCAATCTTTATAGCTCATTGGCTGTTGCTTAGAGTTGAGCTCGATTTTGTGAATTCGATGAGCTGGAATTACGTGATTATCACTTCGATACGCTGCCACTAACTCTTCTAACCACGTAGGCCAATAATAAATATCGTCATCTGCTGTTGCTATAAAGCACGATTTAAAGTGCTCAATGGTAGGGATGATTTTCTTATCAGAGCCGATATCTTCGCAATACCGGATTTGTAAGCCGTACTGTTTTAGCGCCAACACATCGTTTGGTAATAACGCTTTGTCCTTGTGGGCTATCCAAAGAACAATATGATCCGGCGTAACGGTTTGATTGAGTAAGCAACGCAGAGTATTCGCTAAGGTATCAAAGCGTTGCGGATATGAAGTGAGGGAAATCACTAATTTGCTGTTTAAGCCATGAGGCCTTGGCAGCAGAGGCTTATTGTTTGCAATCACTTCATTAAGCAGCACTTTGGCTGCGCTCGTCGAAGATTTTGCGTGCGCGAGGTAATCTTCAACTTTTTCAGGAACTGCTTGCGTTAGTAGATTAAGCGCTAAGTCCTTGAGACCGAATAGGCGGTCACAAATAAATGCAAATTTTTCTACGTCGGCCGGGGTCATTTCTGTAATGCGCTGATCGCATGGTACATAAATAACATCTGCAGACAATAGTTCATTGCTGGTAATCGCCGTTGTGTCTTGATTGATTGGCGCATACTGCTGGTTCAGCATCGTATAGAAGCGAAAACCATGCTGTTGCGCCCACGCATGCATGTCATCTAAGGTGGTTTGTCCCTTATGCGTCGGTAACAAGGCCAACCTCAGCTTCAAAACGTAGGTATTTTTCAGTGCAGATGTACCATTTGCTAGAATGGTCTTAATATCACTTGATTGGTCTAAAATCAGCACATCAAGTGAAGCGAGGCCTTCAATTTTATCCAGGGCAATAGTTGGAATGGGAACCTGTGCTAATACTTGCGTGGGACTCTTTGTCTCTGTTTGTTGTATCAATTGAGGAAAAGGTTCAAGCACTGAGCTGTAGCTATTGTCAAGACAAGCATGAAGCGTCGCAGGCTTGCCGTCACCCAATTGAACATGCTGATGTACTTCAAGGTTTTTATCAGAGATAAACTCCGATACATTCTTTAGTCGACTGGTCGGATCGAGAGTAACGACTGCAAATGCCCCTAGCGAACGTAACTCAGCAAAACCTGGTAGCGTTAAAAAATCACAAGCGTTATCCATGACAATGACTTGGCCTTGGAATTGCCAAGCAAATTCACCTTTTTTTGATTCTTTAAGTTTGATTTTTCGAGAGCTGACTTCAGACTGCTTGAATTTTACCGGTTCAGACTCACCCTCAAATTGCGCCGTATGAGTGTCTGCGAACGAGAGTGCTGCCGGTGACTTACCTTCACAGTGGCGTAGCCATGCGGCACGCATCGCTAAAGAGAAACTTTGCGCGAAGCTTTTAATGTCGCACAGCGGTGAGTTTAATACGATGGTACGCAGGTTTTGCCGAATCACCCGTAAACTATCGATATCGTTACTGAGGTCTACAACTCTGTCTTTGAATTCATCCCAAGAATCGGTAACGAGTTCTGCTAAACCTGCATTCACAAGGTGTGTGGCGCTATGTCGACCTGCAAAAGTTGGCCCCGGATATGTCACTACGGGAACGCCCATATACAAGGCTTCACAAGTTGTTAAACCTCCAGAATATGGCCAAGAATCAAGGGCAATATCGACACGATTATAAGTATCAAGAAGAATCGTATGTTTACTCGGTCCTTCAATCAAAATCCGAGATGGTTCAATACCTAGGGAGTCTAGATGATCCCAAATTTTCTGCTTCAACGAGCCGACATTGTACTGAGTACTTTTGAGAATGAGCTTTGAATTTGGGACGCGGTGCAGTATGTCGGCCCACTCGGTTAAGAGTTCGGTACTTATTTTGGTACCGTTATTAAAACAACCGAAGGTGATGTAACCGTTTTTATCAAAGGGGAGAGGCCCTACTTCTGGCGCATATAACGGAGGTTCATAGCAAATATAGTCATGAGGTAGGCGTATTAGTTTCTCAACATAATAAGAGTCAATGCCACTTGGCGTTTCGATGTGATCACTAATCAAATAATCTATTGCGTCGACACCTGTCGTGTTAATTAGTCCACCAACCCATTTCATGATAATAGGCGCAGGTTTCATGGCAATGGTTTGCATGCGAGTACCTGACATATGCCCAGCTAAGTCGATCAGTACGTCGATTCTATCTTCTTTAATTTTTTTTGCGAGCTCCTTTGAGGGTAGGCGCGCAATTGGGGTCCAAGAATCGACGACTTGCTTTATTCTTCTGGTTATGTCGTCTTCATGGTCATTCGTCGTGTAGGCGAATAATTTGAAGCTCTCCTCAGATATATTTTCAAGGGTTGCGGTAACCATATAGCCTACAGGGTGGCGTCGAAAACCATCAGAAATAAACCCAACGTGAAGTTGACGATTCTTTTGGTTTTTAACGTTGGAGGGGACGCTCTTTTGAATTCGTTTGCCGGCTCCTGAGTTAAAATAAATACCCCACTTCATGCAAGCTGCATGAATCTCTGAAAAGGAGGAGCCTGGATGATAGTGAACTGAGGTCGTAATGTTGGAATAGGCTAAAAGGTCTTTTGGATTGAGGTTATGCGCTTTTTTATACCAAGCTAATGAGGTATTAATATCCGCTAAACTTGCATATAGATTGCCAAGGGTATTACAGATATTAGGTTCTTTTGGGTAAAGCGTATGAGCCTCATTTAATAATTCGATTGCATCATCAATTTTATGTAACTTCCATAATGCGTTGGCTTTGCTTAAGAGAGCATCAATATTCAGAGGATCTAATGAGAGCACGTGATCAGCTGTTTTCACCACCCGTTCAAATTGGTTTGAGAGGAAAAGGTGATTAAGAAGCATTGAGTTAGCGCGAATGTGGTTCGCATCACGTGATAATGCTTCAAGAAGAGCCTCTTCGATAAGCTCTACCTGATTTAGCTTCTCTCGGATAATAGCGAGTAACACGAATGTATCTGCTTGAGCATATCGAGAGCTTAAGGCAGGCAGTAGAGTTTCCTCTGCTTTGTTGTAACGTCCGGACTCAAGCAGACGCTTAGCTTTCTTGTAGATCACTTCAATCTCAGCTCGCTTCATTTTTAACTCTCCTTATTGAGACAATAAAGTTAGCAGAAACTGAGAATTTCAAAACAAAGAAAAAGCTGCTTTTCAGCAGCTTTTTTAGTTTTACCTGTAGTTCAGTTATTCGGCGATTAACCTAAAAGAGATAAAACTGACTGTGGTACTTGGTTTGCTTGCGCAAGCACTGAGGTACCTGCCTGCTGAAGGATCTGTGCACGAGTCATGTTAGATACTTCTACAGCGTAATCAGCATCTTCAATACGTGAACGAGCTGCTGATAAATTGTTGACAGTTGTTGAGATATTGTCGATTGCAGATTCTAAACGGTTTTGTACAGCACCCAGACCTGAACGCGCTTTATCAACATCACCAATTGCAGTGTCAAGCGTAGTGAGAACAGTGTCGAATGCTGCAGCACGACCTGATGCAGTTGTTTCAGCACCAGCTGAAATGACAGAAGCAGCTACACCACTCAACGCAGAGCCGAAAGTCGCGGTATCGATTGCGCTAATTACAATTCGTTCTGCTCCAGCATCTGAACCCACTTGAATCATGAATTCAGCGCCGCCGCCTGCAGCACCAAAGATCTCTGTGCCGTTGAACTTGGAATCTGAAATTACGCGATCAATTTCTGATACGCGAGCTGTAATCTCTTCAGAAATTGATGCGATATCAGATTCTGAGTTTGAGCTGTTGGCCGCCTGCACAGAAAGCTCGCGGATACGTTGAATGTTATCGTTAATTTGGTTTAACGCGCCTTCAGCAGTTTGCGCTAAAGAAATACCATCATTAGCGTTACGTTGTGCTTGTGCAAGGCCCTTGATTTGAGCTGTCATACGGTTAGCGATTGCTTGACCAGCAGCATCGTCTTTGGCGCTGTTAATACGCAGGCCTGAAGACAGACGCTCCATTGAAGTAGCCAATGAAGACTGTGACTTCTGGAGGTTTTGCTGACCAATCAGCGAGGTCATATTTGTATTGATAACTGACATAGTCTTATTCCTTCTGTTTTCAAAAATGGCCGGCGTGTTGGCCTGCCGTCAACCCTAGTTATCGGAACCTCGAAAAAAAACTTTAGCACTGATTTAAAAAAATTTTACACTGCATTGCTGTGAGCTTTCCTCAATGTTGGTTTGAGTAGCTAGAATCGAGACATAAAAAGGGTCTATGTGTACTGTAGGAGCGCTATAGATTTCGGTGGGGCTGCCGATAATTTTTGTAGCAGCAGTGACTTAAAAAATGCTTTGTAACAACTAAAGCAGCAAAATAGCGTATAAATGCACCGCTGTTCTGGCTTTTATTCTGTGTAAGTTCGTGCAGACTAATAGGCGAAAAGGAATTGCACCGAGGACTTGGACTAGCCAAAGGAAATACCGTGCAGGAAGAAGAATATTCCCCCGTATCGAGTAAGCTAGAAGTTGCAGCCTTACTTGAAACTATGACGCAGCCTGGCGCTGCCACGCTTCAGCTCACAACTGCTGAGGCGAAGCCGTATCCGGTGATCTTGCTAGACCTCGAAGAAGATGAATTTGTTGAATTTGACCTGACAGCGATTCGTGAGTTAGCTCCGAAGTTGCGCCGTGGCGTGAAATTTGTCTTATTAGGGCAAACCCATGCCGGCCTCATTCGTTCGACGCCCATGCACATGGAAACCTTCACCGACAAAGAAGGTCGCTTGCTGGCGCGCTCGGCTTGGCCGGAAGGGCTCGACCTAAAACAGCGCCGTGCGGCATTCCGTGCAACTTTACGAATTGGTATGGACGTCGGTGTGCGCTTGCGTGCGGAAGAGCCAAAGCGTGACCGGGTGAAGGCGAGCTCGCCGGAAGCGGTAGCAGCTAAGAAGCAAGTTGAACGACCTGCAATTGATAATACGAAAAAGCTGGAAGAAGCGAACGCTGAAAAGAATAAAGCGTTAGCAAATAATGAGGCAGATAAGGTCACCGCGCAGCCAGACACCGACCCGTATATTGAAAAGCTGAAACAAGAAGCAGCGGAAAAAGCTGCAGCAGATCAAGCAAACCAGCAAACAGACAAAGATAACAAAGAAGACAAGGCAACAAACCCCGAAAAAGCCGAAGACGAGAAGAAATATTTTGAACTGATGGGCGACTTAAAAGACCTCTCAGCAACAGGTTGCTTGGTGGAGTTTTTTGCCCAAGACGGTGCTTCGAAAGTTATTACGCAAATGCGCACCGAGCTTGAAGTGTGTTTCCCTAACGGTACCGTTTTTCCAATTGTGTCCGACGTGCGTCACGTCAAAACTGATTCTGATCGCCAAGTTCTCAGTGTTGGTTTTGAGTTTTTTGCCCCCACCAAAGAGCAAGAAAAGCAACTTTGGGAATATGTGCGAGAGATCGAACGCGAAGCTTCCCGCACGGCTGGTGAAGGCAATGACCGCACACCGTCTCCTTTATTTGAAGTCAAAGAAGACGCGGTTAAGTTTTTGGGTCGTCGTCAGGGGCAAAAATATGCAACACCGATGGCACGTCGTTTAGCTCGCATTGCGGGTTATCTCGACAGCCAAATGGTCGCGCTCACCCAGGGGCAGAAAATGAACTCTGGGCAACTTTCGGCGCATGCCGATCGGCTGCTCGATATTATTGCTGACGACCGCGAAGAGGCTCTATTTGCATTGCGTTGTATTCACCGCGAGTCGCCGTGGGTTGTTCACGGTTTGAGTGTGGCGGTGAAACTGGTTGATCTAGCCCAAAGTCGCGGACGAATGCCTCGAGATGTCATTAAAGGCATTGCTGCCTGCGCCATGATTCACGATCTCGGTAAAGGCATGCTGCCAAGTTCGTTATGGCGAGCAAGTACCTTAACCCGCGATTCTTACATGCGCATGCAATCGCATGTGGAATTGATTTTGGCGCAGATGGACACTTGCAAATGGCTGGCGCCGATTCTTGTCACGAATATCATTGAGCAAATTAATGAGCGCTTGGACGGAAGTGGTTATCCGAACGAATTAGTTGCACGCGACTTAGGGCAATTGCCTCGCATGGCGGCTGTGGTTGATGCAATCGATGCCATGAGTCGGCCTCGTGCTGACCGGGAAGGGATGACGGCTGAGTCGACCTACCGGCATTTACTGCAGAACCAAAATTTATTCGACGTCGATTGGATAGAAGCCTACATTCGACATTTTGGTGTGATTCCAATTGGCTCCCTAATTCAGTTCGAAAGCGGTCAGCTGGCGTGGGTGACTCGCCTAGACGACCAACGCCACATCAAAGCTGTGGTGTTAACCAGCGACACACAACCACCGCAAGATAACTTAGGTGATACCGTTGAAGGCGCTGCGTTAGAAAAGCTTGGTGCGATTAAAGCGGTGCTTGGTGTTGATTACTAAAGGTTGACTACTAAGAATTAATGACTAGCTCGCAGTTTTTGTCGTTGCAGGCTAGTCAAACCCACCTCGAGTATGACTAAAGTTTCCATTCACCTTGCCGATAACTCAAATAAGCCTGTTTTCTAGGCGCTTTTCGGCCAATCGATTTGACGAAAAGCTGACAAAATAAACAAGATGACGTAAAAGATAGATTCTATCTTCGTCAGACGAGTAAAAGGGTTAATCATGGCTTCTATTTCTGTTCTAGGTATCGGTTCTGGTATGGACCTAAACGGTCTGCTCGATCAGCTGAAAGCGGCTGAGCGGCAGAAGTTGCAACCTATTGTGCAACAGAAACAAGTTAACCAAGCAAAGATTTCCGGTTACGGCAAAATTGAGAGTGCGCTGAGTGCATTTCAAGATGCCGTTAAGAAACTCAACGACCCGGCGACTTTTCGTGGCGTGCAAAGCTCGGTTGCGGGTAGCTCTGTTCTTGCGGCAGCAAGTTCTAGTGCGCCGACAGGAAGCTATGCCGTTAATGTTACCAGTCGTGCTCAATCGTATAGCATCGCCACTCAAGGGGTTGCCGATAAAGCTGCGCAACTGGGCGGCGGCATGGTGTCGTTCACTTTTGGTAACGGCGAAACGCTTGATATTGAGATTGACCCAACTCGTAGCTCATTAGAACAAGTTCGTGATGCGATTAACCGCGCCAACGGTGGCGTGCAAGCTTCGATCGTGAACGATGGTAGTGCTGAGCCGCACCGCTTGGTGTTCAGTTCGACGACAACAGGTACCGACGCAGGTATTACGTCGATTGACTTTACCGGTGATTTAGCTGCGGCCATGCCAGCCATGGACACGGCCACTGAGATTCAAGCGCAAAACGCTTCACTGACCGTGAATGGTATCGGTATTACCAGTCAGACCAACCGCGTTGAAGGTGCGATTCAGGGAGTTACTCTTGATTTGCAAGAGCTCGGTGCGTCAACCGTCGAAGTCGGGCGCGATTCGGAACTGACCGAAACCGCCGTTAAAGATTTCGTAAAGGCCTACAACAACCTGCAGTCCACTATGGCAGACTTAACACGCTTCGGTGGTGAGGGTGGCGTCAGTGGCCAATTACTAGGTGACCCAGCGCTTCGGACTATTCAACAGCGTTTGCGGAATGTCATGGCAGGCGGAGTCGAAGACGGCGCCATGCGGATGCTGCGTGATGCGGGCATTGAATTAGAAATAGATGGCAAGTTAAAGCTCGACGAAAGCAAGTTGTCTGAACTGACAGCTAACCGCATGGTTGATTTACAGAATTTCTTTGCTGGTGCGAACACTGCCGGTGGATTGAGTGGCGCGTTGAACACGTCGATTGAGCAATTACTCCGTGACGATGGCCCACTGAAGAATAGTAAAAGCGGTCTTGAAGCCAATAATCGTCGTTTAGATGACCGCTTTTCTCGTATGGAAGAAAGTATCGACAAGTCCATTGAACGCTACCGAACGCAGTTCGCGCAGCTCGATAGCATGGTGGCACGCATGAATTCTACTAGTGCGTACCTGATGCAGCAGTTCGATATTATGAACGCCCAACTGGCTCGGAAGTAACGGAGGAACAACCTGATGTATGCAATGCGCGGTGCGGCCGCTTATGGTCGAGTGAGTGTAGAGAGCAACGTGCTTTCAGCGAGTCCTCATCAGTTAATTTCGATGCTTTTCGATGGCGCTCAGAGCGCAATTCGGGCGGCTAAGCTACATATGGCGAACGGCAATGTCGAAGAAAAAGGCAAGTCGATTGGTAAGGCTCTGGACATTGTGACGATGGGCTTGCTTGCTGCTCTCGATAAAGAGAAAGGCGGAGAGTTGGCAGAGCGGTTGGAAAGTATTTATGAGTATGTGGCGACCTTGTTGTTAAAAGCAAACGCGCGCAACGACGAGAAGCTACTCGACGAAGCTGCGCAATTGCTCAATGAAATTGGTTCGGCATGGAAGGAAATTGGTCAGCAAGCTGCTGCGGCACAGGGAGCGTAAGCATGGGCGCGCGCGCACATTTAAAACCAGTAATGGATGGAGGCGACGTGATAGAGTCTTATCAGCGCTTATTAAAGTTTTCAAACAACATGCTCGCACATGCTCGTAAAGACGACTGGGCAGCACTGATTGAGAGCGAAATGGTGTATGTTGCAGAAGTTGAAAAGCTGCAAAATTACGAAATTGATGCCATGCTCGACGAGGGTCAGCAGGAACAGAAACTTGAATTGCTTGAACAATTGCTTGAGCAAGACAAGGAAATTCGCGAGCGCTTATTGGCGCGTCGGCAGGAATTAGAAAAGCTAATCTCGTCGGCCTCGCAAAAGAAGAAGGTTGAGGACGCGTACTTGTCGTCTTAAACCGGTTATCGCAACAAGGGGGTTCTAATGAGTGGCATTACACCGTTGTTAGACACCTTGTTGCATCAAGTGCTTGGCCCGAAAGGTGATATTTCGGCGCAAAAGCAGTTGAACCAACCTGTACGCAACGTCGAGCCAGGTGAAGGCCCCCGAGCTCTACAAAGCGACTCTCGCACCGACTCCCGTCCTAACTCTCAGGCTCATGCAATTCTCAGCCAAGGCAAATATGCCGATACGCGGTTACGTGGGCAAGTTCCGCCACCTTCCGCAACACCAAGCTCTTCCGCGACTTCATCGGCACAACTACATTTAACGCAAACCGGTCGCACAATTGCTGAAATCATCGGCCAGTACCCGGCGTTAGCCAAAGCCGTGGTGGCGAAAGCACCATTAATCACGACAGCAGAAAATCCAACGCCACAGTTACTCGGAGTGCGTTTACAGCAGGCGGTACAGCAAAGCGGTTTGTTTTACGAGCATGCACTGAAGCAATGGTATCGCGGGCAATTACCGCGTGAGCAACTGGCCTTGCAACCGCAGGCGTTAGCCTTGCCACAATCACCGACTCAGGCAGAAGCGAAAGTCATCGCGGAAAGTTTACAAACTACCGTGCGGCAACAGTTAGAAATGCTTGCGCAGCCAACGTTACGTTGGGAAGGCGACTTGTGGTCTGGGCTTTTTCTTGCACTAACGGTCACCATTTTGCAGCGTCGTGACGAAAGTCGTGATGAGAATAATGAAGAGCAACGCAAACGCCAAAATGAACGCGGCTGGAAGACCGAAATGGTGCTCGACGTGCAAAAACTAGGGCCGTTGCGGCTTGCGTTTCAACTCAAGAATAATTGTCTCGACCTTCAGTTTACTGCTGCGGAAACGATTATCGACCAGCTTGAAGCGCACGAGGAGTCGTTGCGCATACGCATGCAGCGACTTGGCCTGGATGAAGTGCAAATTCGTACGACCATCGAAGAGGTTGTGGTGAGCAAAACAGTTGCGGACTCGAGCAGTGGTCTTGACGACGAATCGAGTCATTTGCCAGCTTCAGCAGCAACGGAGGCAAGCCATGAGTGACGACAAAAAACGTCGCAGCGCAGTGGCACTTCGTTATTTTACTGGAACGGATGGTGATTCACAGCACAGCCAAATCCTTGCTCAAGGCTACGGTGATTTTGCCGAGCGCATTGTCGCCGAAGCAGCAGCCCACGATATTTATTGTCACAACGCGCCGGAGTTAGTCGCACTATTAATGCAATTGAACCCGGACGACTACCTACCTGACTCTTTGACCCAGATCATCGCCGAGCTGGTGCTTTGGCTCTATGATGTCGCCGAAAATCATCCCGAGCGGTGATGATTTTTCACGCTGTTGGTTAATCACTTACAATTCTGGCTATAGACAAGAGCGAATTAACCCTCCATGATGACTAAAAATAACAATTAAAACGATATCTGCTCATAATTTAATAAACTTTTGGTGAATAATTGATCGTCGATCATCAAGTACTTAGCGATCAATCGGGGATCATTTACATAGTTAGGGGTTTCCCCCTAAATATCTTTTGTCTATATTACTATATAAAGTAATTGTAAAGATGAAAAAAAGTCATCAAATTACTGGTAAGGGAACTGAGCACGTGATCGAGCCAGTAATACAAAATAATAAAAATAAATACTGATTGCGGTTGTCCTCCGCTCGGAGATTTGAGGAGATAGGGTTGTGTCATTTGCGAAAACATTGGAAGAGTTCCAAGAATTAAACGTGGCTTACTTGTTTTTAATGCAGCGAATGTTAGCTGAAGACCGTGAAGCAGCGATGTTTCGGTTGAAGTTAACCGCTGAAATTGCTGACTTGTTTGAGTCTTTGTCTGTGCGCGAGATTAGTTGGTTAGCCGCTCAGGGGCAGTTCATCATGCGTCCTTGTGCTGAAAACGCCCAACAGCTCGAAGCGATTTTGCGCAATAAGCGTGAAACCGGCCTGACTGAAACGCACCTAGCTATGTTAATGGCTGCAACTCGATAAGACTGAACGTACATTATGTCTGAGAAAAAGTTATTAGAAGAAATGAACGAGGTTAAGCTAGCCATCGAGTTGATCGAGCTAGGTGCCCGTTTACAAGTATTAGAATCTGAAGTAGCCCTGAATCGCGGGCGCTTAGTGCGTTTGTATAAAGAAGTCCGCGGTGAATCCCCCCCAAAAGGTTTGTTGCCGTTCTCAACCGACTGGTTTATGACCTGGTTGCCGAACGTGCATTCGTCGCTGTTTTATTCGATTTATCGACAGTTGCGCGAAGATCAAGGTATCGACCGCATGCCAGCCTTTACGAAGGCCTATCGCCTATACAACGAACATATTGAAAGTACTGGTGGTGAACAAGTTCTCGGTTTAACGCGAGCTTGGACACTGTTGCGCTTTTTTGAAAGTAAAATGTTTCAGTTGAGCAAGTGCAATAGCTGTGAACTCGAGTTTGTGAACCATGCCCATACGCCAGACGAAAATTACCAGTGCGGCATTTGTAATCCGCCATCGCGTGCAGGAAAACCTGGTCCAGAGAAGAAAAAAGCACGGAAAAGTAAGCAAGAATCTGTGATTTAGTTATTAAGTTTTACCGCCACTGGCCGATAACCCCAGTAGATGCAGCCTGACAGTGTTTGCGAGCAGGCGATGATAAGAAGGGGTTCCATGTGTTAGTAGCGCTCGGGTTTTTAGTAGTTACGTTTTCTGTATTCGGCGGCTTCGTGTTTGCCGGTGGTAGCCTTGGGCCATTATGGCAACCGTTCGAGATTCTTATGATCGGCGGTGCTGGCGTGGGTGCATTCATTGCAGCGAACAATGGCAAAGCGATTAAAGCGACTTTTAACGTTACCAAAAAGTTAAAAGCGAGCACCAAATACAACAAAGAAGTGTACATGGAGCTCATGTCTCTGTTGTACAAACTCCTCAACAAAATGCGCCGCGACGGTATGCTAGCCGTAGAGCGCGATATCGAAGCACCTGACGAAAGTTCAATCTTTAACGAGCATCCCATCATTCTTGAAGACGAGATGATGCGCGACTTCCTGACTGATTATCTGCGTTTAATGATCAGTGGCAACATGGACCCGCATGAGCTCGACGAGCTGATGTTGCACGAAATTGAAACCTTTGAAACCGAAGCACACGTGCCTGCCGATGCAATTTTTAAAGTCGGTGACGCCATGCCGGCATTCGGGATCGTTGCTGCGGTACTTGGGGTAGTAAAAGCGCTGATGACCGCCGATGCGCCACCTGATGTCATGGGTCAAATGATTGCCCACGCACTCATTGGTACCTTCCTTGGTATTTTGATGGGGTACGGTTTTATTAACCCACTGGCGAGCCGTGTTGAACGCCAAGTTGCAGAAGCAGTAAAAACGCTCCAATGTATTCGGGTCACGTTACTCGCTAGCATGGGTGGTTATGCGCCGCAGCTTGCCGTCGAATTCGGTCGTAAAGCCTTGCATACCGTAGAACGCCCAAGCTTTAACGAACTTGAAGACCACGTTCGTGGCAATAACCAAGCTGCGGAATAACCGGTATGGCAAATAACGACCGTCGCCCCATTGTCATTCGCCGCAAGAAGGTGGTTCACAAGCACCATGGTGGCTCGTGGAAAATAGCCTTAGCGGATTTTATGACGGCTTTAATGGCGCTGTTTTTGGTCATGTGGATATTATCCATGGCCAGTGAAGAGCAGCGACAAGGGGTGTCGGAGTACTTCCGTGCGCCGTTAGCCGTGGCAATGGCGGGTGGTGACCGAATGACTTCTGCCAGCAATGTCATTCATGGCGGTGGTCCAGACCCCATGCATGCAGAGGGTGAGCAAGCGCGCATTGATTATCGCATGGAAACTCGTCCCGCCGACGTCCGTCGTCACTTCCAAAATATTCAGCGGCAAATTGAGCAAGCGATTCAAGACGACCCGGTTTTACGTCAGTTGCGCCCTCAGTTGCGCCTTGATCTGACCCGCGAAGGCTTGCGAATTCAGCTGATGGACACAGAACAACGGCCAATGTTCGAAGTGGGCAGTGCCAAAGTAGCACCCTATATGGAGCGCTTGTTGCGTACACTTGCCCCAATTATTAACCAAGTCGAGAACAAGCTGACGATTACTGGCCACACCGATAGCTTGCCTTATGCAGGTGGTTATTCAGGCTACAGTAACTGGGAGCTTTCTGCTGATCGAGCCAACGCTTCGCGCCGTGAGTTGATTGCGGGCGGTCTGGAGCCAGACAAACTGATTTCGATTTCTGGTGTTGCCGATCGCATTCCATTAACCGGCGTAGAGCCACGTGACCCGATGAACCGTCGCATTACGTTAGTCTTGCATACGCAGCAGTCGGCGGAATTTATTCAACGCCAGGGACTGTTGCCGGGTGACGAAGAAGCTTTCCAACAGTTACTTGAGTCCGAGCTTGATGAAGCGACCTTAGAAGGCAGCATGAGTCAGTTTTTCCTCTAAAACACCTCCTTTCGATTGAAAAGCGCCCTTAAACCGGCGCTTTTTTTCCATTCAAAAACATTTGTGCTCTGCGACAATAGCAGCTAACTCCCGAATAGTGCCTGAACAAGAGCGAGCATGGCTGAGCAAAGTACAAGCGACGATTCCGAAAAAACAGAACCCGCCACACCCCGAAGGTTGCAAAAAGCTCGGGAAGAAGGCCAGGTTGCTCGATCGCGCGAACTTACCACCTTTGTGCTTTTGCTTGGCGGGCTGATTGGTCTTTGGGGCATGGGGTCGGTGCTGTATTCACAAGTTGGCTTTGTGATGGAACAGTCATTTTTGTTTGAGCGGCAACAAGCCTTTGAAGTGGGTCCCATGCTCATGAATGTGCTGTTGTTGGCGCGCACGGCATTACTAGTGTTGATGCCCTTGTTCATGTTGATGGTTGTCTTGGCTTTAGTGGCACCGGCGTTACTTGGCGGTTGGGTGGTTTCTGCGAAAGGCATGAAGCCACAATTGTCGAAATTAAACCCGGCGAAAGGGTTAAAGCGAATCCTTTCGAGTCAGGCCTTAGCGGAACTTGGCAAGGCGATTGCGAAAACGTTGCTGGTAGGTGGTGTTTTGGTGGTCTTCTTAATGTCGCGCCACGGTGAGTACATGAACTTAATGCAGCAGCCGGTGCAGCAAGCGCTTGCAAATGCATTGCAGCTGGCGGCGCAAGCGGCATTGTTAATGGTACTGACGCTGATCGTCGTGGTGTTGATTGACGTGCCATACCAGCTTTACAGCCATGCCAAGAAACTGAAGATGACGAAAGACGAAGTGAAGCGAGAGCACAAAGAAACCGAAGGTGACCCGCATGTCAAAGCACGAATTCGTCAGCAGCAACAAGCCATGTCGCGCAATCGGATGATGTCGAAAGTACCCGAAGCGAACGTTGTTATTACGAACCCGACGCATTATGCGGTGGCATTGCAGTATGACGAGCTCAGCATGAGTGCGCCGCGAGTTGTGGCTAAAGGTGCCGATGCTGTGGCTGCGAAAATTCGAGAATTAGCGAGCGAGCACCAAGTGCCAATGCTCGAAGCGCCGGCCTTAGCGCGGGCTCTGTACTTTAATGTGGAATTAGATCGGGAAATTCCCGGAACTCTGTATACTGCGGTCGCTGAAGTATTGGCTTGGGCATTCCGTTTGAAACAAGTGAAAAGTGGTCGCGGCGAAGTTCCGCCGAAACCAAAGGCGTTAGATGTGCCGAAACAGATGTCGGAAGGCAAAGTACATCCACGCCAGCAGGAGGATAGCGAATGAAAGGTTTCCAGCTGACCCTGGGACAATTAGGCAAAACACTCGACGGGCGCATGCAGCTGTTCATCGGGCCAGTTTTGATCCTGCTGATCTTGGCCATGATGGTCTTGCCATTGCCGCCATTTGTGCTCGATATGTTGTTTACTTTCAATATCGCCTTAGCCCTGATGGTTTTGTTAGTCAGCATGTTTGCCGAAAAGCCGCTCGACTTCGCTGCTTTCCCAGCAGTTTTGCTCTTCACCACCTTGTTGCGATTGTCGTTAAACGTGGCCTCGACGCGTGTCGTATTGATGGAAGGTCACAATGGTGGCGACGCTGCTGGTAAGGTTATTGAATCGTTTGGCCAGTTCTTAGTTGGCGGTAATTTCGCTGTCGGTTTGGTGGTCTTCCTGATCCTCGTCATTATCAACTTCATGGTTATCACCAAGGGAGCGGGCCGGATTGCTGAAGTTGGTGCGCGCTTTATGCTCGACGCTATGCCAGGCAAGCAAATGGCGATTGACGCCGACCTCAACGCGGGTCTGATTGGTGAAGAAGAAGCTAAACGTCGTCGTCAAGAAGTTGGCCAAGAAGCTGACTTTTACGGTTCAATGGACGGTGCTAGTAAGTTCGTTCGTGGTGACGCGGTTGCCGGCTTGGTGATCATGGTGGTAAATATCATCGGTGGTTTGATGATAGGTACCATGCAGCACGACTTGAGTTTCTCACAAGCGAGTCATACCTACATTCTGTTGGCAATTGGTGACGGTCTTGTTGCGCAAATTCCAGCGTTAGTGATTTCTACAGCAGCAGGTGTCACGGTGTCGCGGGTCAACACTGAGCAAGATGTTGGCGCGCAAATGGTCAGCCAGCTGTTTGTGAACCCGAAAGTCATGATTCTTGCGGCCTGTGTGATTGGCTTGCTCGGTATGGTGCCGGGTATGCCGAATTTTGTGTTCTTGTTATTCACTGCCGGCTTAGGTTTTATGGCGTGGCAGCTCATGAAAAAGCAAAAACTTGCAGCGGCTGCGGCAGCGCACGTGGAAAAACCGCCGGTGGCGCAATTTGAGTCCCCGGAAGCGACCTGGGCCGACGTTCAATTAGTTGATACGTTGGGGATGGAAGTTGGGCACCGTCTAATTTCGTTGGTCGACGACCGTCAACAAGGCGAACTTCTTGGCCGCATTAAGAGTGTACGGAAGAAATTTGCTCAAGACGTCGGCTTCTTGCCGCCCGTGGTACACATTCGCGACAACCTTGAACTGAATCCGAACACCTATGTGATTACGCTGAAAGGTGGCGAGGTTGGTCGTGCAGAAATTTACCCGGAGAAATGGTTAGCGATTAATCCGGGGCAAATTACCGGTGAAGTTCAAGGTATCGCGACGACGGATCCAGCATTTGGCCTCGACGCCGTTTGGATTGATGCGAGCGAGCGCGAGCATGCACAAATTTATGGTTACACAGTGGTCGATGCGAGCACTGTGGTGGCGACACATTTGAACCATTTACTGCAACGTTTTGCCAGTGAGCTTCTCGGTCGTCAGGAAGTTCAGCAGCTTGTCGACAAGTTGGCTGAAGAGAATAAAGCCTTGGTTGAAGACGTGGTACCGAAGTGCGCAACGCTCACCGTGCTGCAGCGAATTTTGCAAAACTTGCTCGATGAAGAAGTTTCTATTCGTGACATGCGTACCATATTTGATACCCTTGCAGAGTTTGAAGGGCAGAATGTTGATGCCCACGAGTTAACGGCGCAGGTGCGTTTGGCCTTGGGTCGGGCGATTACCCAGAAATGGTTCGGTGGCGCCAAAGAGCTGCACGTGATTGGCTTAGACGTGCGCCTAGAAAATGTCTTAATGCAGGCCATGACGAGTGGCGGGGCTCTTGAGCCAGGCTTAGCGGCGACACTGCAACGAGAGTCTGCGAATGCGTTGCAAATGCAAGAAAACATGGGCGAGCCGCCAGTGCTCGTGGTCCAACATAGCTTGCGACCGTTAATTGCGAATTTCTTGCGCCGTCAACTGCGTTATTTAGTGGTGATGTCGCAGGCGGAAATTCCGGATGACCGGACCATGAAAATCACCGCCATGATTGGAGAGAGTAAATGAGTGTAAGGCGCTTTGTAGCGGCCAACAACCGAGAAGCTATGAAGCAAGTGCGCGATGCACTTGGCACAGATGCCTTGATTTTGTCGTCGAAGGCGACGGATGACGGCTATGAAATTCTGGCCATGGTCGAGGAAGAGCTCGAAGAAAAGGTTGCGGAAGTCGATGCGCCACCACAAGATTTTGCGGCCCTTGCTCAGCGCTTATTACATGAAGTGAATGACATGCGGCGGATGCTGCAAAACGGGCAAGGAGCGGGCAAGGCATCGGCAAGCAGCTCAGCCATGTCCTCTGCTAGAACCATGCCAAAGCATGCAGTGCAAGAACTCGCGGCAATTATGCAACATGCCGGCTTTTCGACACACCTTATTCGTGAGTTAGTGGGCCAAATTTCGCCGCAAGAGCGTCATGTGCGTAGTTGGTTGCAACGTGAACTTCAGCAACGTTTACTACAACCTGAATTTCCCGCCGAATTATTTCAAGACGGCGTATTGGCTTTAGTCGGTCCAACTGGCGTCGGTAAAACCACCACAACTGCGAAACTGGCTGCAAATTACGTCATGCAGTTTGGTTCCGAGTCGCTGCTTTTAGTCACTACCGATAATTACCGGGTTGCCGCGCGCGAGCAGCTGAAAGTCTATGCCAGCCTGCTCGATGTTGACATGTATGCATTGGAAGAAGGTGAGTCGCTCGACAAGCTCGCTGAACAAATTAAAGGCAAACGCTTGGTGTTGATCGACACCATAGGCATGAGTCAGCGCGACCAACGCTTAACGAACCGGATTGCTGAACTGCAAGCAACAAAGGCTGCGGATGTGCCGTCGACGCGTTTGGTCTTGTTGTTGAATACGGCTAGCCAGCTCGGCTCGCTGAATGAAACGGTCGAGCGCTTTCAAGCCTCAGCCCGCGCTGCCGGCAATCAAATTCGTGACTGTATTTTGTCGAAAGTTGATGAGTCTGTCTGTTTAGGCGCGGCGCTCGATGTTGTGATTCGTCATGGCCTGACCGTTCATTTTGTTGCCAACGGCCAGCGGGTGCCTGAAGATCTTGAGCTGGTTGATCCAGCCCAATTAGTTGCGCAAGCGTTACCGGAGCTAAGTGCGGAAGATCTCGACTTCAGCCAATGGCTGCAAAGTTTTATGCCGGCGTCGACGGTGCAACCAGCCCAACGGACATTACAAACGCAGGGTCAGACGGTTTCGCACATTTATCAGCAACTGAGTCAGCTCTTACCAGGATTTTCTGCGCTCGAATCGCTTTGGCAGCTTAGTGAGCAGTCGCCGCAAGAGCAAGCCTCGTTGTATCATCGTTGGCTGCATCAGGCTCACGAATGTATGGCGACGGTGCAGGCGAACGCAATTCTTTGGATTCAAGACAAGCCAGTCAGTGGGCGCAATTGGCGATTACCGAATCTTGCGCTTGGTAGCGACGCTGAACTGTTACCTTTGCCACTTACCGAACAATTGAGCCCAGTGCACTATGCGCAGGCGCTCGAGTTAAAGCGCCATGTGTTTGCGAGCTTGCCCGCAAACGAGACGTTACATGAGCTTGCTGCCCAGCATCAACATTGGCTTGCGGTACTCAATCGTAATCATCGGGTTTGGCATGAAAGCAGCGATGGTTGGCTACGCCAGTCGGTGTTGCAACTGCGCGACACGTTAGAGCCGATGCCGCGTCAAGCGATTCGCTATCGTGGCGAAGCCGCACATTTACATTTGCAACGTGGGCATGTGCGCTTGCAGCAGGAAGACTTTGCGGTTGAATTGGTTTATGGTGAAGTTCGACTCGATGGCAAGAAGACTGTGATCGTTCGCCGCTTTTGGGTGCTGCCTGCGGGTTTAACCGAAGCCACACAGCTGAGTTTAATTCGCCAGCAATTGTTGAGTGATGAAATCGCTAGCTTAACGCGTTTTGTGCAAGGTCAGTTGACCCCAGAAGATCTGCAGAATATGCCAGTTGACGTTGCCACGATGCTAGCGACAACGTTAGCTGCGACGGCTTTGTATCTTGAGCAAAGTCGCGAACCGGAAGCGGGCGTGCTGCGGGGCCGACTGTTTGCCTTAGCTGGCAAGCGCGGTAAAGCGAATGCGCGTAAATTAGCTCAAGGTGTTCTACAGTTATTTAGAACCAGTGCCGCTTTGCGAGTGATGTCGTTAGGTGCCAGTAATCAACAAGAGGTGGCTTCGTGAACGCAGCAGTAGGCGATGATCAAGCAGCAGGATTGCGGCAGTGGGCCGGGAAGCAGAAACGTCGTGAAACAACCGAGCCTGCGACAGCAGATGTCGCATCAGCGGCGGGTGAAGGCAAAAGTATAGGGACCAAGCAGACGCTAGTGGTGGTTGGTTTGCCGAGTGCTAGTTATGAAAACTCGCAATGTGTTGTTGAGCAGCTCGAGCGCTACGCCGCTGCCGGTAAGCAGTGGGTCGGTGACCCGCAGCAATGGGACATCGTGGTGGCCGAAATGGCACGCCAACCGTTGCAGCAACTCGCGGCTGAGTGTCAGCGTTGGGTTTTGTGGGTTGAACCGGACATCAATGGTTTTCAACGCGCTTATTATGGGTTAAAAACGTTACAACAAGCTGGAGCACCAAAGCGTGTATTGCTCATGCATCCGCCAATTGCGTCAAGTCGCGGCTTGATCACTAACGTAGAAGGCGTTGCGGAACGATTTTTTGGTACCCAATTAATTCGAGTGCAGGTGCCGCATGACATGGCATCGACAGTCAATGAATCCTAACTTAACGAGTCAGGAGCATTCTAGGTAGGCATGTATACGGCTCAAGGAAAATTGAATCGCGAATCAGTGGTTCGACAATATTACCCGACTGTTCGGCGGCAAGCGCTGTCGCTGCAGGTGCGCTTGCCTGCGGGCGTTGATATTGATGATTTGATTCAAGCGGGCCTAGAGGGTTTGCTCGATGCTTTAGGGCGCTTCGACCCGCAGGCCGGCGTCGCGTTTTCGACGTTTGCCCACCAACGGATTCGCGGTGCGATGATTGACGAATTGCGTTCGCGCGATTGGTTGCCGCGCAGTGTCCGGCGCACCGCACGTGAGGTGGAAGCCGCCGTACACAAATTGCAGCAGCAGCTTGGTCGACCGCCGGAAGAGCGAGAGATCGCTGGTGCGCTTGGCATGGAGCTTGAGGACTACCGCAAGGTTCTACTCGATACCAATAATGGTTTGGTGCTGTCCTACGACGACGTTGTGACCGAACAAGACGAACCGCATGCCGGCGATGACGAGCAATGGTCGCCGGCCGATGCACTGTTTAGTGGCGAGCGTAAAGCCCTAGTGGCGAAAGCGATTGGCGCCTTGCCAGAAAAAGAAAAGCTGGTCATGGCTTTGTATTACCAAGAAGAATTAAACCTGAAAGAGATTGGTGCGGTTCTCGACGTCAGTGAGTCGCGGGTGTCGCAATTACATTCGCAGGCGATTAAGCGCATTCGTGCGGTGGTTTTAGCGGACGACCTGTAATTTGTACATAGCAAAGATTTGAGCAAAAAGAAAAGCGCCGGTAAGGCGCTTTCTTGATCGGGCTAACTATCGTTCACTCAGCTTGGCGTTTTAGTTCACTCGCTGAAAGCTGGTATTGCGATAATAGTTTGTCGGGTAAATGCCAACTTGAGTGAGCACCGGGCGTAATGTCCAAGTCACTTCGAGAGTTGCTGCATTGCCGTCACGATCACGGGTGAAATGTACGAACTTTTCCCGTTGTGCACGATTGCGATAAGACGCCCGCCAGGTGTCATGATGCCAGTGCTCAAGGTCGAGAATCGATACACCATCGTCCCAAAAATGTAGCGCCAAGCCACCATTCTCGGTAGCGAAAACTTCTACCTCGCCATACTGTGCATCGTGATAGCGGCCAAGTAGTTGTTCGTGACTAAGGCTTGGCTTTGTGCCGGTTTGGCGAGCGGCGTGAATGGCTTCGCGTTCTGCCATGGCCGCGTCATAACTGCGTTGGTAGCGAGCTAGCATGTCGGCGGACCAGTCGCGCCGTTCAAAGCCAGCAATGCGGTCGATAATGTCGTTAGCAACGGCAACTTGGTAACTTGAGAATGTATTTGTTACCACCACGATACCGAGATCAAGTTCCGGTACAAGTACGAGATTGGTGTTGAAGCCGTCAGTTGCACCACCGTGTTGGCTGCGCTGCAAGCCCCGATAGTTATCGAGCGTCCAACCTAAACCGTAGGCACGAATGGGCTCGCTGCGGTCACCGCGTCCGGTTGCAATTTGCGGATGGTGCATTTCGCGCATCACTGCTTCGCTCAGTAAGCGTTGGCCCTGATAAACCCCGGGCTCGCCAAGTTGCAAGCGAATCCACTGCGCCATGTCATTGACGCTGGTATTCACCGACGCAGAAGCGCCAACGTTGTCAAAATTGCGACGTTGAATTTCGACTAATTCGCCGTCTATCCATTGGTGTGGCCAAGCGATATTGGCGTCGTTTGCAGCAAATTGGGTAATTGAGGTGTTTGAGCGTTGCATGTTTAACGGTTTAAACAAACGCTCAGCCATGAACTCGTCCCAACTCATGCCACTAATAGCGGCAACGACTTCACCTGCTACTGAGTACATGACGTTGCTGTAGACATAGCGTGAACGAAATGGCGCTTCGAATTCGTGGTGGCGCATGGCTTCAATCACGGTTCTGCGGTCAGCGGTTGGCATGAACTGCAGGCGATTACCGGTCATGCGACCGACGCCGACCCGGTGAGTGAGCAGATCACGAATGGTGACTTCGCGGGTAACCCATGGGTCCGCGAGTTGGAACCATGGTAAGTAATCAATGACTTTATCGTCCCAGTCGAGTTTTCCTTCGTCGACTAACATTGCCAGCGCTGCGGCGGTCATGGCTTTGGTGGTCGAGGCCACACCAAAAAGAGTGTCCGCATTCACGGCAGCGGCTTCGCTCTGGCGCAATACACCATAACCTTCAGCATGAATCACTTGATCGCGATGAACAATGGCGACGGCCATACCGGGCACACCCCAATCTAGCCGGCCTTGTTCGATTTGTTCCTTTAACCCTGCCAAAGCGTCAGTACTCACATTGGCTTGAGTAACTTGTGCAGAACTGGCAGTTGCTGGCGCTGTGCTGGCTGCAGAGCTTGCAGCTGGGCTCGCACATGCAGCTTGAGTGCTCGCGACTAATACACCCGCGATTAATATCGAAATCGTTTTGAATCGTAGCATGACATTATCCTTTTTCTTTTCCGCTAGCCTATCACATTGTGGACCGTAGCCGGAATGCCATTCCAGCTACGGTCCCTACCGGGCGCGCACAATGAGGAGTTAGAGGCGGTAGCGGAAGCCGACTTCGAGGGTAACGCTGCGGCCCCAGCGGGTTTCGAGCTCGGCTTTAAGTTCGCGCATGGATGCTTCGTCGAGTGGCTGGCTGCCAATGGTGTCGGCGCGCAGGTAAATTGCATGACGACGAGCATTGACTTCTATATTGGTGAATTCGATGCGTTGATTTTGGTAAACAAACTCGAAAGAGCTAATGTCGCGCTCAATCCGATAGTTTTGATAAATAGACGAAAAAGCAAATGCCAATGGAATGGTGATAATGCCAACCGACACTAATGTCACGATTAAGCCTTTGCGTGCGCGTTTTACTGGCGCATAGCCGAGCACTAAGAAGGTTAATGCGGCGGCACCGGCAATGCCGACGAGGTTGGTCGCAAGCAGCAGTCCTGCGCCCCAAATCATACTAATGCTACCCCAGCCTAAACCGATACCCGCAACACAGAGTGGTGGCACGAGGGCAACGGCAATGGCAACACCGGGTAGGCTACGCATGACGCTAGCGCGCGCATAGGCGTACGCACCGGCAATACCACAAGCGATTGCAACACCGAGGTCGAGCAAGGTCGGTTGCAAGCGCCCAGCAATTTCTGGGGTGATCTCTTTCACGGGCACGAGCATGGCCAGCGACGCTGAAACCAGTAACCCGAGCACCACGCCAATGCCAATGGTTTGCAATGCTTGTGTAGTAAGTGAGCGGTCACTTCGGAGTAGTCCCATAGCGACTGCAACAATAGGGGCCATGAGCGGAGCAAGAACCATGGCGCCGATGATCACGGCTGTGCTACTTAAGAACAAACCGAGTGTGGCAACCACCGAGCTGAGAATCATTAACGCAATGTAGTGAGGATGTGCAACCGCACTGTCTCGAACCTGCAAAAAGAGTTCGCGAAAGTCTTCTTCAAGAGCATGCGTAAACAAAGGCAAATGCCGCGTGATCATGGAGATTCGTTCTTCGTTATGCGGCAAATTATCAGTGCGCATGGTGTCTTTGTTATCGTCGATGGGCTCATGAAAATCATGATACTCATCGCTCATATTAATGCGCACAGCACGCGGGTACATTTCCAGTTCGACGGTGTCGGTTTTGCGCAAACGACCGTCTAAAACAACTCGGACAGGCTTCGGTGTGGTTAATGTCAGCCGCTTGGTTTTGATATAGCCAATGCAGCTCGGTAATTTACGTTGGTTCTTGCGCCGTAAAAGTGACCCAAACAGAAATTCCAGGTACTGCACAACCGACTTTGGTGCGATGGCAACACAAGAAACCCGATTATCTTGTACTGAAATGGTGGTGTCGAGTAGCCGCGCGGCTGCCGAGTAGATGTCATTTTCAATCGCGACCATGCCGGAAATAGCGGTGTGTAATTCTTTTTTCTCAGTCGTTATGGTGACCGGGAATACGCTAATCGTGAATAGGTTACGGATACTTCGCCACAGCAGCGCAAGCCAATACATGGCATAACGCCAAGGCGACTGTTCGCGTTGCAGCCAAGTGCTGCTGCGCTGGTTGACGAACGGTGTATTACCAATGGTCACCGAGCCCAGCACAACTTCGTTGTTGCAACGTAAAATGTCGATGGCTTCCGGGTCGTCTTCGAGCGCTAGGCGAATCGCTGCTTCGGTGTCTTTCGGCAAGCTAAACCAGGTTGCCAACGGCCCGCCTTGAATCAAAGGCACAAAACCGAGTGACAAGTTCAAGGTTTTCGCAATATCGATAAACTGGTGGGCCGTTTGGTCGGTCACCAAGGCGACGACATGGTCTGCTTGATCGCTAAACATGCCCGGTGTGGCCAAAAATTCGTCGAGAGGCACGTCGATCAATTTGATATTATGCGTCAACGCAAAGGTATGAATTTTTTCAAGCAGTGCAAACTGGTCAGCGGGATACACAACCAGTGCCTTTTCCATAAATGCCATAGAATCAATCCAACAGTGAGATTAGCTATGGTTATAGCGCAGACAAGCACGACAATAAAGCGCTTTCAGGTTAATCTATGCGGCAGACAGAGAGTTACAAGGAGCTCACGTGCTGAGTTATCAACATGGTTACCATGCCGGCAATGCTGCCGATGTGCACAAACATTTAATTTTGTTGGCGACTATTTTGCGTATGCAGCAAAAGTCGAGCGCCATTCATTATTTCGACACCCATGCCGGTAAGGGCATGTACGATTTGCGCGATGCACAAGCGCAAAAAACTGGGGAATATTTGCACGGTGTGCAGTTGGCCCTAAACATGAGGGATGAGTTGGCGACACAACCACAATGGCAGCATTATTTCTCGGCATTGGCGGCCGTGAATCAAGGCGATGACAACACCCTTGAGTTTTACCCGGGCTCGCCGGCTTTAGTTGCAGACTTAACTCGTGAACAAGACCGTCATACGGTGTTTGAGTTGCATCCGCAAGAACATCAATTATTGACTGCGCAGGAGCCGGGCCAAACCGGTTATGTCATTTATGGTGATGGCCTGCAGGGGATCTTGCAGCAGTTGCCACCGAAAACACCGCGGTTGTTGGCCTTAATCGACCCAGCCTATGAAAACAAAGACGAATACGCTGCGGTGGCGACCACAGTGAGCAAAATCATGCAGCGCTGTCGTCATGCTGTCGTATTAGTTTGGTATCCGTTATTGCCGGCAGCTCGCCACGAAGAACTTTTGCAACGACTGGCGACGGAACTACAACAACCGATATTACAAAGTGAGTTCCATTACAAAGCTATGAGTGGCGAACGGGGCATGTATGGTTCAGGCATGCTGGTGATTAATCCGCCATGGCAAATTGAAGCCGAAATTGAAGCATTGCTGGCGCCTTTGTTGCCGGCCTATACACCAATTTATGGTGCGCCGGCGCAGCTTCAGCAAACCTGGTTACGCACTGAAAACGACTAAAAAACGGACAGCGATATGAAGAAGTATCAAGTGATGTTGGCAGCATTGGCTGCCGCAGTATTAGCCGCTTGTGGTGGTCAATCACCAACGGTTGAACCGATTGCCGCGGGCACGCAAGTCCAAGTGCGAATCATGGAGACAACCGATTTGCATGCCTATATGGTCGGCTATGACTATTTTCGTCAGCAGCCAACAGAGAGCTATGGTTTGGCCCATACTGCCGCGCTCATTCATGCCGCCCGCGCCGAACAGCCGAATAATTTCTTGGTCGATAACGGTGATTTAATTCAAGGTTCGGCACTAGGTGACTGGGTTGCTGCCCAAGGCAGTGCCTACGTTGACCAGTATCGTCATCCGATCATGCGGGCGTTTAATTACTTGCAGTACGATGTTGGTAATTTAGGTAACCATGAATTTAATTTTGGCCTTGAATTCCTCGAGAGCACCATCGCAGGAGCGGAATTTCCCTACTTAAGCGCCAACGTATTTTGGGCCGACTCGCCGGAAAATGCCGGTAAACAGTCTCATGGTTGGGATAATCCGTTGGTTGAACCCTATGTGATTTTGCGTAAAGACTTGATTGCCGACGATGGCTCTGTAGTGCCTGTTCATGTTGGCTTTATTGGCTTTTTACCACCACAAATTATGCGTTGGGACCAACAACATCTCGAGGGCCAAGTGCGGGTGCGCGATATGGTGGCAGCCGCTGAATATTATGTGCCGAAGATGCGCGCTCAGGGCGCCGATTTAGTCGTCGCTATTCCGCATTCAGGGTTACGACTGTACGACACTTATCCAGAGTTTGCTGAACAAGCAACCTACCAACTTGCCGGCGTTGCCGGCATCGATGCGTTAATGTTTGGGCACCAGCACCAACTATTTCCGGGCTCGCCAGCTTACAATGACTTACCAGACGTTGATAACGAACGTGGCTTTGTCCGCGGCGTACCGGCTGTGTCACCGGGTTATTGGGGTGACTACCTTGGCATTATCGATTTCCATTTAGAATATGATGGTGCTGCGTGGTCAGTGATTAATAGTCAGGTTGAAGTGCGGCCGATTAGTGCTGCCAAAGATGAAACACTTGAAGCAATGATGGCCGCTGAACACGAGGCGACTGTGGCCATGCTCAATGAGCCACTTGGTGAGCTAGAAACCGCAGTGACTAGTCTATTTGGTCGTATTCGCCCCGGCTCGGCGGTGCAAATGATTAATGACGCACAACGTTGGTATGTCGAAGGCTTGCAAGCGACGGGTGAATTGCCCAGTGATTTACCGCTGCTGAGTGCCGCAGCACCGTTTCGTAATGGCTTCCAAAGTGCCGATGACTACACCATGATCGCTGCCGGAGAATTCACTTTGGGGAGTCTCGTCGACCTATACGTGTATCCGAATACCTTGCAAGTTGTTGAGCTGACAGGCGCTCAGCTCATTGAATGGTTGGAAATGTCGGCATTGGCATACCGTACCATTCGTGCAAACGAAGCAGAAGCGCAGGAGTTATTCAGCCGCTACCCAAGTTTCAATTTCGACGTGATCGATGGCTTGTCCTATCGCTTTGATCTTTCACAACCTCCGCGTTACTCAAATCAAGGTAAATTAATAAATACGCAATCCCGTCGCGTACATGACGTGCGTTATCAGGGCGAGCCAATTGATCTGGAACGTAAGTTTTTAGTGGCCGTGAATAACTATCGAGCGGGTGGCGGTGGTAACTTCCCTGGGCTTGATGGTCGTTCAATTGTCTACTCGACAGGCGAAGAAGTGCGCCAAGTCATAGCTACTTATGCAAGAGCTAAGAGATTGGAAAATAATGGAAATCTTGCGGTAGTAATGGCGGATAATTGGTCTTTAAAATTGCCCGAAGGAGCAACCGTTCGCTTCCGTGGTAATGGGTCAGAACTTGCCGCAGAAGAAGCACAAAAAATTCCCGGATTGCGAGAAGTTCGCCGAGGTGATGATGGTTTTGTTTGGTATGAACTAAACGTTCAGCCTTAACTGCCGATAAATCCTTCGATGGGTGGCGTGAGGGTTTCCACGCAATTCCCTGAAAAATGCAGAAAATTAAAGGGTTCACGTTGATCTTCAAGGCGCAAATGTTATACTCCGAAGTGGCGTGCATGTTATTAAGTTATTGAATGCATCGAGTAGCGCGGTACATTTGTTGCGCAGATATCGTTAAGTTTTGGTAAAACAGTGGCAAAAATTCACTGTCGCGCCAGAATAAGGGTTTACTACCCCCCCAAGCCTCCCGGGTAAGTGGAGCGGCTAAAAGGAAAGAAGGATATACCCTTATGAAAAAATTTGTCGGAATCGCACTACCTGCAGTGATTGCTGGTCTGCTTGCAGTTAGCCCACAAGCAGCTGCAGATGACGGTTACTATGCTGGAACGGAAGATATCTCAGTAGGCTTGCGTTTACACCTTACCAAGTACAGCAATAAGCGTTTTCATGTCGACGGCATGGGCAACTTAACGCCGTTCAGTGGCAGCCTACAGAGCCCTCAGCCAGGTTTAGAAATTCAGGTTCCTTTGACGAAGCGTTTTGCTGTTCGTTCATACTATGACTACGTAGACGTTGAAACTGATAACGCACAAAACAAAGGCTATGGCCGCATGATGGGTTCAGACGTTTTGTTTTTTGCTAATCACAACTGGTATTTCGGTTTAGGTATTAATCAAACCAAAGTACAAGAGCATCGTGATCGCATGGTTCGCGGAACCTTAGGTTACCGTCATGAAATTTCTGACCGTTTGTTCTTAAAAGCAGAATATGCGGCGCAAACAAAGTCAGATTTTAACGACCAATCGTTTATCTTAGGTATGGCTTACACCTTCGGTAACAGTGGCCCGTTGTTTGACAACACACGCGATCGTCGCCGTGCAGAGCAAGTCGTTGAAGAGCCAACAGAAGACCGCACTACCGATACAGATGGTGACGGCGTTCCAGATTACCGTGACGAGTGTCCAAACACGCCACGTGGCCATGTTGTCGATAGCCGCGGCTGTACTGTGTACACCACTCAGCAGGTTTCTGAAGAATTACGCGTTGGTTTCGCATTTGACTCAGCTCGAGTCACAAGCGATTACCAAGGTGATATCCGTCGCTTAGCTGACTTCATGAAAGAGCACCCAGACACACAAGTCGTTTTACACGGCCACACCGACTTAATCGGTACTGCCGAGTACAACCAGCGCTTGTCAGAGCGTCGTGCTGCAGCGGTACGTGACATCCTTGTCAACGAGCATGGTATTGCACGTAGCCGTGTACAAACTCGCGGCCACGGTATGAGCCAGCCAGTTGTGAACGAAATTAGCTTACCAGCTAACGC
This sequence comes from Gammaproteobacteria bacterium, assembly GCA_023380515.1. Next base: position 33,214 of record JAMCRH010000303.1, read on the forward strand.
TCGCAACCGTCGTACTGAAGCGCGTTTGTCAGTAGAAATTCGAGTTCCACAAACTCGTTAATTCTAAATTGACGCACAAATCAAAAATCCCTCGCTCCGGCGGGGGATTTTTTTTTGGTGCGCCAGGCATGGCGCGTAGCGCCTTGACGGGCGCTGTTCCTGTGCAGGTGGTGCTGGCAGGATGACTTGGAGGTGGAAGTCCTCTGTGAGCCCGGTAAGGGGAATCACTAGCTGAACTGCA
>JAMCRH010000304.1 GCA_023380515.1 Gammaproteobacteria bacterium
GAAGTCGAACGCGTTTACCACATTGACCGTGGTTACGAGACGATTGAGCAGAAGCTGTCGGCATTAGGGGCGCAAATCCGACGAGAAAAAATGTGTCCAACCCGAATTCAAAAAACCAGCGATTAGTCGCTGGTTTTTTTTGAGTTGTTCTCGATTGCTTTTGGCGTGCTAGCGTAACTGTCCTAACGTAACTGCTCTAACGTAACTGCTCTATGACAACTTCGGTTTCAAGTTGTTGTTCGCCGCGGTAAAAACGAATGGATAGTCGTGTTCCTGGCCGTGCTTCAGCGACTAGGTCTAAGCCTTGGTTGACGGAGGTTACTTGCTGGCCAGCTATCTCGTAAATGAAGTCACCAGGACGTAAACCCGCTTGCCATGCAGGGCCGCGCTCGTCGACGTCATCGACGCGTAAGCCTCGGGTTGAGAAGTCGTCGCGATAGTACTGACCAGCGGTAATGCCGAGGTAACCGCGAGTCACCACGCCTTCACTAATCAGCTGCTGCATAATACGTTCGGCTAATTGGTAGGACAGAGCGAAATAGATACCTTGCGACCCGCGACTACTAAATTCCGATTGGTAAGACGCACTAGCAATACCCACTAACTCACCACGGCTGTTGACCAAAGCGCCGCCTGAATTGCCTTCATTAATTGCAGCGTCCATCTGGATAAACTCGGCATAACCACTCCCTAGGCTAATGCGTCCGGTCGCGGAAACAATCCCTTGGGTCACAGTTTGTCCTAAGTTATATGGGTTACCAATGGCTAAGACGACATCGCCGGGGCGAGCAACGTAATCTGGATTGACTGGAATCACGGGCAAGTTACCGGCGTCGATACGGAGTACGGCTAAGTCGGTGAGTTAGTGGGTATTGCTAGTGCGTGCGCCAAAAATCCGACTGTCTTGCAGTGCAACTTGAATTTCATCGACGTCTTGAACTACGTGCAGTGCCGTTAAAATGTAACCGCGCGGGTCCATAATAATACCCGAGCCAAGGCGCATAACCGTGGTTGGGCGACCGCTGAAGCGAGCTTCGCGCACAGACTGGGTGGTGTAAATATTCACAACCGCTGGGGCTGCGTTTTCAAATGCGCTGGAAAAACTGATCAGGTCGCTGCTGGCGACTGGCTCGGCAGGTGTTGGATTTTGGTCACGAAACTGCATAAACGTCAGCACAATAGCCGCCACGATCAAGCCGAGCAGGGCTGGCTTGAAAAGGTATTGGTAGCACATTGTGAAAAAGGTGGCTAGTTTGCCACGACGGTTCTGCATGGTGGTGACTATAAACCTAAGCGAGTCAATGAATTAAACTATAGTAACACTAAAGTTGCGAAGCGGATAGTCGGGGTCGGTGGGCAGCTATCAGTAGTAGACAATCAGTAGCAGACAATCAGTAGCAAACAATCACTAACACGAAAAAGAAAGCCCCAGCGGTTGCGCTGAGGCTTGTCTAAGTGTTCGCTCGCTGCGAACTAGTTTTGCAACACTAAATATAAATGCTGATTACCGCGTCGTAGGTTCAAAGCAATAACGCCGCGTGCATTTTCCATGGCTTGTTGTAGTTCGCGATTGCTATTCACCGGCTGACGGTTGACCGCAATAATGACGTCGTTCTCACGCAAGCCAACACGATGAGCTGGCGAGCCGCTTTCGATAGCTGTCACACGAATTCCTTGGCGGTCGTCACTACTAAGTTCAGCGCCACGGAGGTTCGGGTGCAACGTTGCTGCTTCAATTTGCTCGGCTTCACGCTGTTGCAGCTCAACCGTGACTTGACGCTCACGACCGTCACGTAAAATCGTTAAGTTGACTGAGCGACCTGCGCCAATGGTACCAACTTTTGCCGCCAGCTCGGCAAACGAAAGCACTGGCGTGCCATCAATTGCGAGATTTAATTTAAAGCATTTACTCCCAGCTTTGGCTGCTGGACCGCCTTCGACGACTTCACTGACCCAAGCACCTTGCGTGCGATCGAGGCCGAGTGCGTCGGCAAGTTCTTGATTGAGATTGCCACCACGGACGCCCAGGACACCGCGGCGAATTTCACCAAACTCGATAATTTGGTCGACGAGGTTTTTCATCATATTGGCAGGAATCGCAAAACCGATGCCGATATTGCCACCACCGCCGCCAAGAATAGCGGTATTGATACCGATCAGGTTGCCATTAAGATCAACAAGGGCGCCGCCGGAATTACCGCTGTTAATTGCTGCGTCGGTTTGAATAAAGTTCTCTAAGCGGTCGATACCGAGCCCGCTGCGGCCAAGTGCCGAGACAATACCAGAGGTAACGGTTTGACCTAAACCAAAGGGGTTACCAATGGCGACGACAAAGTCACCGACGCGGAGTTGGTCGGAATCGCCGATTTCGACTTGGGTGAGGTTACGTGGGTTTTCCAGCTGCAATAGAGCAATGTCAGACTCATCGTCGCGGCCAAGCACGGTCGCTTGGAATTGACGGCCGTCTTTGAGGGTGACGGTAATATCCGTGGCGTCATTGATGACATGATTATTGGTAACGACGTAGCCGTTCTCTGCGTCAATAATTACCCCGGAACCCAGCCCTTGAAACGGCTGCTCACGAACTTCTTCGCGTGGCGCATTGGGGCCAAAGAAAAAGCGAAATGCTTCCGGTAAGCGTTGGCGAGTGACGCGTTTGCCTTGCACAGAAATATTCACAACCGCGGGTGTGACTTCTTCGAGCATTGGGGCGAGGGTAGGAATGCCGCGTTCGTCGGTCGCAGCTGCAGGGAAGTTTGCCAACGCTGGGGCAGTGGCAAAACCTTGTACTGAAAGAACAAAAACTGCTGTTAATGCAGTGGCGAAATTAACGAGTTTCTTCATCTGTTCTACTCCGAATAAACATCCTGACGTTCAGGGTGTTGCAGGCGACTACCGAACAGGCAGCAGGACTACACACCTAACAGTTAGAAATGACCATCGAAGATAGAAATAAGTTCGCTAATTTTTGATTTCAAGGTGAAATTTTGCGAAGTGATAGAGAGGCTAGTGGCTAATCAAGTCGCAACCCGCTGCTAAAGCAAAGAGGAGTTGCGACGCTGATTGAGTGCCGAGACTTAACTTTCTTTGTCCGTTTTGACCGGGGTAAATAAACCACTACCTGGCTCGGAGTAGTCGCGAGGCATTTCTAACGATTCGTCTTCGTTCTCGTCGCGGCGTTCGCGATTGAGAATATTCGACTGACGAATAGAGCGCATGGTTTCTTCGGAAAAGAAAGGAAGGTTTTGCTGCCAGTCTTTTTCTTGCTCAAGCAAGTTTTGACTGTCTTGTAAGAACAGGTTTAAGCGGTGCTGAATGTCAGTCACTTCCGACGCCAATTGGCGGGCGGTGCCTAAATGCTCGACCACATCTTTGCGGTAGGCTTCAAACTGCTGACGGGTGCTCTCAATTTCACTTTTAAGCTGCGCGGACTCGCCGGTTTGGCTCAAGTAAAAACGCGCGACGAAGAAGCCGATAATCGCCCCAGCAATAAGCAGTAAAATTCCTAGTAGCCAATCCATATTGAAAATCCTCAAGCGTGTGACGTCATTGTAGCACAACTAGTGTGATCTAATTTCTGACTTAATGGTATCATGTTTACATTCGAACAGAAGTCAGATGTCAGGCAAAATTGTGGTGAAAAACGCAAATAATCTTCAAGAACAATCAAAGCCAAGTCCGTGGGAAGCTTATCAAGCCGACTTAGAACGCCCAGAGTTTCATGCGGATGCCGCGCAAGAGCAAGCGGTGAAGCACTTGCAGCGTCTCTACGAGGACTTGCTTGAAGCGCCGCCAAAGCGTGGCTTGAAAAAGTTACTGGTTGCGCCATTACGGAAGAAAAATAACCACAGCGTGCAGGGGCTCTATTTTTGGGGCGGCGTTGGCCGTGGAAAAACCTATTTAGTCGACACCTTCTTTAATGCGCTACCGTTCGAACAAAAGTGGCGTGTGCATTTTCATCGCTTTATGCACCGTATTCACGACGAAATGAAAAACTTGAAAGGGGTCTCCGATCCGCTGCCGCAAATCGCCGCAAAAATTGCCAAAGAAGCACGCGTGATTTGTTTTGATGAGTTTTATGTGCAAGATATTACCGACGCTATGATTCTTGCGACGTTACTTGACGCATTGTTCAAGAATAACGTCGTACTTGTGGCAACGTCGAATATTGTGCCTGATGATCTGTATAAAAATGGCCTGCAGCGTGCTCGCTTTATACCTGCCATTGAGCTGATTAAAAAGCATTGTGACGTGGTCAATGTTGATGGTGGTGTTGATTATCGCTTGCGAACATTAACTCAAGCCGAAATTTATCATTCACCGCTAGACCCACAAGCCGATGAAAACTTGCTGAAGTACTTTCATCAATTAGCCCCAGACCACACTGCGCATAAGTGTAACGAAGCGATTCAGATTAACAACCGTCCGATTCAGGTTCGCTGTGAAGCCGATGACGTGGCGTTCTTTGATTTCAAAGAATTGTGCGACAGCCCACGAAGTCAAAATGACTACATTGAACTCGCGCGCTTGTACCATGCGGTGTTAGTTAGCAATGTGCCGCAACTTGGGCGCGAAAAAGATGACGCCGCACGGCGCTTCATTGCCCTTGTTGACGAGTTTTACGAGCACAAAGTGAAGCTCATTCTTTCTGCGGAGGTACCCATGAATGAGCTGTATACCGGTGGCGGTTTAAGCTTTGAATTCCGCCGTTGTCTCAGTCGCTTGCAAGAAATGCAGTCGCACGAGTACTTAGGGCTCGAGCACTTACCGTAGGAACCAGTTTTTCGCTGCCACTGAGTCAGGCAGTTGCGAGTCTCGCAAAGGTTCAAAAAAACACCATCTTGCGTTGCGTTTGCATGGCTGCGTGTATATAATGTCGGCCGCCCACGTTACCTACCCCGGTTTACACGGGGTGAAAATTAATTGGCATTTCGCGGGGAAGCCCGGAAAGCCGCAAGGTAAACTCATGAATTTGGGTATAAATAACTCATGAAAACTTTTGTAGCAAAAGCAGAAACTGTTAAGCGCGACTGGTATGTCGTTGACGCAGAAGGCAAAACTTTAGGTCGTTTGGCCACTGAAGTAGCAACCCGCCTGCGCGGTAAGCACAAGCCAGAATACACTCCGCACGTAGACACGGGTGACTATATCGTTATCGTTAACGCTGAGAAAATTCACGTAACTGGTAACAAAGCGAAAGCTAAAATGTATCACGCGCACAGCGGTTACCCTGGTGGTCTGAAGTCAATCAGCTTTGAAAAGCTATTGATTAAGAAACCAGAAATGATCATCGAAGCAGCTGTTAAAGGCATGCTGCCACGTGGTCCATTAGGCCGTGCGATGTTCCGTAAGCTGAAAGTGTATGCGGGTCCTGAGCACACTCATGCAGCTCAGCAGCCTAAACCTTTAGAGATTTAATACGGAGCAGATGAAGATGGCAGATAATCAATACTACGGTACAGGTCGTCGCAAAAGCTCTACAGCGCGTGTTTTCTTACGTGCTGGCAGCGGTGACATTAAAATCAACAACCGTTCAATCGAAGAATACTTCGGTCGTGAAACTGCGCGTATGGTTGTACGTCAGCCTCTAGAACTTCTAGAGATGTCTGAGAAGTTTGACCTTTACATCACTGTTACTGGTGGTGGTACAACAGGTCAAGCGGGTGCAATCCGTCACGGTATTACCCGTGCGTTAATGCAATACGACGAAGCACTTCGTAGCGACTTACGTAAAGCGGGTTATGTTACTCGTGACGCGCGTAAAGTTGAGCGGAAGAAAGTTGGTCTTCACAAAGCGCGTAAGCGTCCACAGTTCTCGAAGCGTTAAGTTTCCGAACTGGCGGCCAACAGAGTTTCTGTTGGAACAGACCACTTTACAAAAACCCGACCTCGTGTCGGGTTTTTTCTTATCAGCTTAATCGAGGAGTACTCCTGTTCAGTTTGGAACCTGCCTATTCTGCTGTAAGCTACGGCAAATAAGGGTTAGCGCTGAACTACCTGAATCAGGAGTAGCACCGAATACCACGAATTTGCATGTGGTTTTACTTGCGCCTGTGCCTTGTAAAGATCGGTGATTTTCTTTATGATTGTGAGGATTTTTTTCGAGCAAGCATTGAGTTAATTTTGCTGCGTTATTTCGCGAAGCGTCCAAACTGGAGAGAGATGGATGAGCAATGCGCCTGTAGATAAAGGCCGTCGTCGGTTTCTGACTGTCGCTACTTCGGTAGTTGGTGGTGCAGGAGTCGTTGGTGCCGCCGTGCCCTTCATTGCTTCATGGAACCCAAGTGCGAAAGCCCGTATTGCGGGTGCACCGGTAGAAGTGAAGATCGATAAAGTAGAGCCAGGTCAATTAGTCCGCGTAGAGTGGCGTGGTAGTCCGGTATGGATTATTCGCCGTACTCAAGAAATGTTAGACAGTCTTCCACTGATTGAAGGCCGTTTACGTGATCCTGAGTCGCGCGAGCCACAACAGCCTGACTATGCCCGTAACCAACACCGTTCAATAGACCCAGAGTGGTTTATTGCTGTGGGTATTTGTACTCACCTCGGTTGTTCACCGCAGTTTATCGACCGTAACTTTGGTGTTGCGGAAGGTGTCGATTCTGGCTTCTTCTGTCCATGCCACGGTTCACGTTTTGATATCGCTGGTCGCGTGTTCCAAGGTGTGCCAGCCCCAACCAACTTGGTCATTCCACCGCACTATTTCGTTGATAGCGAAACCGTGCTGGTTGGTGAAGAAGAGGGAGCTGCATAATGTCACTCATGAACTGGATTGATAAGCGTATTCCGTTTAGCAACACCATGAAGTTGCACGTGACGGAATACCCGGCACCAAAGAACTTTAACTTTTGGTACCTCATGGGGTCATTAGCGATTGTGGTTTTAGTCAACCAAATCGTGACTGGTATCTGGCTGACCATGAGCTATAACCCAAGTGCAGAAGGTGCGTTCGCCTCGGTTGAATACATCATGCGTGATGTTGAATACGGCTGGTTGCTGCGCTACATGCACTCCACCGGTGCTTCGGCATTCTTCGTGGTGGTCTACCTACACATGTTCCGCGGTCTCATGTATGGCTCGTATCAGAAGCCACGTGAATTGCTGTGGATCTTCGGTATGCTGATCTTCTTGGTCTTAATGGCAGAAGCCTTTATGGGTTACTTATTGCCATGGGGTCAAATGTCTTACTGGGGTGCGCAGGTTATCATCTCGCTGTTTGGTGCAATTCCGATTATCGGCGATGACCTAACCACCTGGATTCGTGGTGACTACGTCATTTCTGGCGCGACCTTGAACCGCTTCTTCGCATTACACGTGATCGCCTTACCATTGGTATTGGTCATTCTGGTGTTCTTACACTTAATCGCGTTGCACGAAGTTGGCTCGAACAACCCTGACGGCGTTGAAATTAAGAAGCCAAAAGGTTCAGTGCCTGAAGCTGAGCAAGCGAAGTTCAAATTCCATGAGCGTTACACCAACAAATACGACATTGTTGACGCAATTCCTTTCCACCCGTATTACACGGTGAAAGATATCGTTGGTCTCGTGGTGTTCTTAATTCTGTGTTCATTGGTGATCTTCTACGCACCGACGATGGGCGGCTTCTTCCTTGAGCCACCTAATTTCCAAGCGGCAGACCCAATGGTCACGCCTGAACACATTGCACCGGTTTGGTACTTCACTCCGTTCTACGCAATCTTGCGTGCGGTTCCAGACAAACTCGGTGGCGTTATCCTAATGTTCGCAGCCATTGTTATGCTTGCGCTCATTCCATGGCTAGACCGTGCTAAAGCACGCTCAGTGCGCTACCGTAGCACGCTGCATAAAGCTAACTTGACTCAGTTTGCCATCAGCTTCGTGATCTTAGGTTACCTTGGTGCGATGCCAGCGACTGACTTGTACACCTTCATTGCACGTGTTTGTACAATTCTGTACTTCGGTTTCTTTATTGCACTGTTCTTCTACAGTAAGAATGAGAAGATCAAGCCACTACCAGAGAGGTTGACGAAATGATGAAGCGTTTTCTGATGGTTCTGGCTCTATTATTACCTGCCACCGTTTTGGCGGCAGGTTATAGTGGCCCGCTAGATAAAGCTAACATTGATCAGTCTGACAAAGCCTCTTTGCAGCGTGGTGCGCAGATCTACATGAACTACTGCTTAGGCTGTCACAGCATGCAGTATCAGCGTTACCAGCGTACCTTCGAAGACTTAGGTATTCCGGTCGACTTAGGTGCTGAGTTACTACAGTTCACCGGCGAAGGTCCTGGTTCGCATAAGTTCTCAGCAATCGACCGTGAAGGCGCGGCGGAATGGTTCGGTTTGGCACCGCCAGACTTAACCATGGTTGCTCGTGTCCGTGGTGCTGACTGGTTATATACCTTCTTCCGCAGCTTCTATGTTGACGAAAGCCGCCCGTTCGGCGTTAACAACGAAGTATTCGACAATGTCGGTATGCCGTGGGTTCTGCAAGAAATGCAGGGTGTTCCGCGTAAAACCTACGAGCGTCGGATGGTGGATGGCGAAATGCGTGAAGTCTATGTCGGCATTAAGTCAGACGGCACCGGTCGCCTGAGCGAAGAAGAGTTCGACCAAGCGATGTTAGACTTAACTAACTTCTTGGTGTACACCGGTGAACCAATGATTCTTGAGCGTCAACGCTTAGGTATGTTCGTCATTGGATTCTTACTGGTGTTGCTCGTACTGAGTATTCTTCTGAAGAAAGAATACTGGCGCGACATTAAGTAATTTCTCTTTGCAAGTAGTCTGCATGAAGTTGCAACCTACTGGAAAGTAAGAAGTTTATTCGGGGGCGAGGTTCGCCCCCTTTGCTGTTTTCTGAGAGTGGAGAATCTTATGGCTGTTGCTGCCAATAAGCGTTCAGTAATGACCCTGTATTCAGGGAAAGATGATTTGTTCAGTCACCAAACACGTATCGTGTTGGCTGAAAAAGGGGTAACTGTAGAGATTGCGTTTGTTGATCAAGATAATCAACCGGAAGACCTGCTCCAGCTTAATCCATATGCAGATAACGTTCCAACGCTAGTTGACCGTGAGCTTGTGCTATACAAAGCGCAAATCATCATGGAATACCTCGACGAGCGTTTCCCACACCCACCACTGATGCCTGTTTACCCTGTGGCGCGTGGCACTAGCCGCTTAATGATGTACCGTATTGAGCGTGACTGGTATGCCTTAGCAGACACGATTTTGACTGGCACGAAGAAAGAAGCGGAAGCGGCTCGCCAAGAGCTAAAAGAGAGCATTTTAGCTCTTGCTCCAGTTTTTGCTGACACGCCGTTCTTTATGAGCGAAGAGTTTACGTTGGTCGATTGTTACTTAGCGCCACTGTTATGGCGTTTACCGGTATATGGCATCGAGTTGTCAGGTACGGGTGCTAAAGAAGTAAAACAGTACATGCTGCGGTTGTTCGAGCGTGAATCGTTCCGCGATGCATTGACTGACGACGAACGCGAAATCGGTAAAGTCTAAGTTTTATGATCCCTCGTCGACCTTATATCCTTCGTGGCCTGTACGACTGGTTGATCGATAATGAGCTTACCCCTCATTTAGTTGTCGATGCGACTTGGCCGCACGTTCGAGTACCACTGGACTACGTTCATGATGATCAGATTGTTTTGAATGTGGCGCCGACCGCGGTGCAAGCTTTTATGATGGACAATGACGGCGTGCGCTTTCGCGCGCGTTTCGGTGGTCAGGATCAAAAGATTGATTTGCCGATTGGGTCGATTATGGCGATTTATGCCCGCGAGAATGGCGCGGGCATGATTTTCGAACCAGAAGAAGGGATAGATTTCCCAGCGCAGGACGATGAGAGCGAAAACTTTACTGGTGAAAACGCGAGCGAACTGAATAACGAACGTGAGCTTTGGGCGGTCAGTGATGAAGGTTCTGACGCACCCCATGACGAGGTGCAAGAAGAGCCGGCTAGTGACATGGAAGATGACTCAGAACAAGCCACCTCCGGCGACCAACGCCCAGTTCGTGGTAAACCGATGTTACGAGTTGTCCGCAACGATTAAGGCGTTGACAACTCGGTTAACGCGATTCACATGACGAGCAATATGAATGGCGCGATCCGCTTCTGCCTGGGTCACGATGCCCATTAGAAACACTTCGCGCTTTTCGGTCACCACTTTAACACCCGACAGATCATGATCTTGATCACGCAGTAACTCTGCTTTGACTCGAGTGGTTATCCAACTGTCATCAGCGCGTTCGCGCAGGGTTGAAATCTCTCCCACCTGAATCTGATTAAAAATCCTTACCACGCCGTCGGTATTACGGGCGTAGGTTTCCGCTTTTTGCTTAAGACTGTCCTGACTGACTTGGCCGTAAAGCAAGATATCACCGTTGTACGAAATCACCCGCACGCGCTGCTGTGCAAAGTCTTGGTCACGGTTTAATAAGCCGACAATCCGTAAGCGAATGGCACTGTCATCGACTTGTTGGCCAACTTCTCGGCTGTCGAGGGCGACGGCTGTGGTACCGACGGCAACGCCAACCACAGCGGCAGCGCAACCCGACAACAACGGTAAACAAAGAACGAGCGGTAGAAGCTTACGCATGGGTTAACCCCCGTGAAAAATTTGTTGTTCGATAAGGTCACACAGCAACTGACTGAGAAACAATTGTTGCTCAACAATGCGTGTGGTGTTGGTGCTTGGAATCCGCATTTCAATGTCATTCGGACCAAGTAAGCTGGTAATTTCGGTGGCGTCATCGCCAGTAACGGCAATAATGGTCATTTCCCGCGATAACGCTGCTTCCATGGCTTGGTGAACGCGTTCGGAGTGATTTTGACTGACAAACGCTAAAAGAATATCGCCTTGACTACCGAGTGCGCTGAGTTGGCGTGCCAGACAGTCAACTTGTACCGGCTGCGTCGAATTCATCCCCAAGGTCACTGCCGGGAAGGGCGGACGTTCAAGCTCGGTACCGTGAATGAGTAAATCGGTAAAATGTTGGGCAACGAAAGTACTATTGCCGTCACCACAGCTGAAAATTCGTCGGCCATCGAGCAACGACGACGTAAGCAACTGTACGGCTTGTGCCAATGGCTGAACTAAGCTGTCGGCTGCCGCAACTTGTACCTGAATACTTTCGTTAAAAAAGGTCCGTATCGTATCTTGCATAACTAAAATGCGTCCTTTAACCACTCTATTTGAAAAGGCTCACCGGTGATAGCGACGACGTCAAAGCGACACGCCGCAGAGTTTTCACTAATGTCTTGCTGCAGCAGCCACACCCGGGCAGCGAAACGCACCCGTTGTAACTGTGCTGCGGTCAATTGTTCAAGGATATCAGCAAAGTACCGGTTACGGCGATATTTGACCTCAACGAAGACAAAATATTCACCGTCACGGCAAATTAAATCGACTTCGCCATTGTCGAGACGGAAATTGCGATCGATACAGGTGAGACCGTGCTCATTGAGATAGGTGACCGCGAGTTCTTCATACTCAGTGCCGACTTGCCTGGTTGTCATAAATGGTACGCTCCAGTTTGAGTTCATGTCCCTCAAACTTAGCCCAATCGAGGCGGCGTTCCACTTTTTGCGCATCTATCCGCAATTGCCCAGTTAAACCATTGTGGGTGTAGCCGGGGAGGTAGTTCATCGCGAGCACTTTCGGGCCAATGGCCATGGCGTCGTAGCCCATCGCAATTAAGCGTTGTTGGCTTAAGCTTAAACGACCGACTTGTTGCTCAAACTGCTGCCGCACGTCAGCTGCCAGACTGGCACTGAGTAACCAAGGTGCGTCGGAAAAAATAACGCCGTCGAGGTCATTTTCACCGCGGCTGAGTTGTTCTTGGTGAACGGCGCTACTGGCATACACAGGTGCGCGGCGGCCGAACGCACTCATGTTGACGTCTAAGTAGGGCTTCAATAACCGTACTTGCTGAGCGTCACCCGAGGCGTAAATAGCGTCGATGTCTTGACGGCTGCGAATTTCATAATGGAGTTCCGTGGTGCCGCGCGTTGCCGGTACGTGCTGCTGAACCAAGCGCTCAATCATATCAATGCGAGCTTGACTCCGATCGACCAATAAACTCTGTTGCACTGCATCTGGGATGTCGGTACTGGCAGCATAAAAGCGCGCACGCATGGAGTAATCGGTTTGTTCTGGCCAATAGCGTTGAAAGGTCTCGGCAACGTTATGGCCGCGATTGGTGTCGGGTCCGAGTACCAAAACGTGTTGGTAATTCATTTGTTCTAACAACTCGGCTGCTGCCACCGACTCGGCTACCGTATCGAGTGCAAAAAACGCATGACGATCATTATCGTTCTTGTTCTCTGGGTTGTTTAGCCATAGTTGCGCCCAAGGGGCGGCTTCTTCTTGTTGGCGCTGAAAATTGTTAAACGCTTCCAAAGTATTGCGATCGAGCGGACCAATTACTAGCTCTATTTGACTGTCGATGAGTTGTTGGTAGAGCTCTTCGACACTAATTTGCGTGGTATCGATAAACTGCACCTGCAGTGGTTGTTCTTGCTGTGTTAGTCGCGCAAGAATGCCGTTTCGAACGGAGCGGCCGGCGTCGGCAAATTGGCCATTGAGTGGCAAAAGCACGGCGACATTTTGTAATTGAGCGGTAATTTCTGGACGTTCAAGCAGCTCGGTAACAAACTCTACACCGGGATGTTGCGGAAATGCCCGCTGCCACGACGAGAGCACTTGTGCGCGTGAGCGGTTTTCGTCAAGTGCTTGGGTCAGGCGCTCAAACAACTGAATCCAACCGCGCATAATTGAATCATTATGGCTGACGCCTTGGCGCCATTGCTCAGCTGGAACTTGGGCTAACAATTGCCACACTTCGGTGCTGAGGTTTAAGTCGGGGGCATAACGACCATAAGCCACTAATGCCGCTGCCGCAGCGACATAATCTGCTTGGTTTTTAAAGGCTTGGTGACGCAAGTCGAGCGTTTGCAAACGTTGTTCACGTTGGGTCAGTTGTTGGTCGAGGCCGTTTGTGAGTTCAATCACTCGCTGCCAGTCGCCCATGTAGGCTGCAAAGCGGGCTTGCTGTAACCGGTGTTGCTGAGCAGGCGCCGAGGCTAAATAACCAGGATTAATAAACGAGAGGACGACGCCGCCGGCTTGAAACTCCTCGTTATCAAAGTAACGCCCAGCGGCGCGAACTAACATCGCATGTTGCTGCGCTGGTAAGGTTTCGCGTTCGGCACGGGCTAAATAATCGGCTGCAGAAAGTTCACCAATGACAACTGGAGGTTCACGTTGCTGTTCAGGGCTTTGCTCGGTAGAGGGTTGCTGCGGCGCAGGCGCAGAGGCGCAGCCGGCTAACCAAACCGTGGCGAAGGAACAAAATATTAGGCAAGGAAGTATCTTCTTTGGCACAATGAACGTCTCAGTTACCTGCAGTAGCCTTACTATAAACTGCCAGTGCGCTGCAGACAAACGCAACCGTGTTGTAAATTCGTAAAGAACTTTCATTGTGGCGACTTCGCTAGCGGTCGACAACGCCACACAAAAGGAGCTTCGTTGTGAGCATCTCCCCCGGCACCTTATATATTGTGCCAACGCCGATTGGTAATTTAGGTGATATTACTTTGCGCGCCATTGAAACGCTCAAACAGGTTGATGTGATAGCGGCAGAGGACACCCGCCATAGTGGTGTCTTGTTACAACACCTCGGCGTGCAAACTCGGATGTGGGCGGTGCATGAGCATAATGAGCGGGAGAAAGCCCAAGGCTTGATTGAGCAACTGCGTAGTGGCAAGTCAATCGCCTTGATTAGTGACGCTGGCACACCGCTCATTAGCGACCCAGGTTATCCGTTGGTGAACGCATGTCGTGCGGCGGGTGTACCGGTGGTTGCGCTGCCAGGTGCATGTGCGGCCATTACGGCGTTGTCAGCGGCGGGTTTACCCACTGATCGGTTTCTATTTGCGGGTTTTCTGCCGCCGAAGCAGCAAGCGCGTTTAACCGCACTGCAAAAACTTGCAGCTGAAACTGCGACTTTGGTGTTTTACGAAGCACCACGACGGATTGTCGAGAGCTTAACGGCAATGCAATCTGTATTTGGCCCTGAGCGCCAAGTTGTGATGGCGCGGGAGCTAACCAAGCAGTTTGAAACCTATTTAAGCGGCACGGTCAGTGAGGTGTTGGCGCAGGTCGAGCGTGACCCGAACCAGCAGCGCGGGGAAATCGTACTAATGGTTGCTGGGGCTCCGAGTCAAAGCGATGAGATCCCAGTTGCGGCGCTGCAGTTGCTGCAGCTACTGAGTGCTGAACTACCGCCGAAGAAAGCGGCAAAATTAGTTGCGAGCCACTATAACTTGCGCGCGAATGAATTGTATCAACATGCACTCAAATGAGTGCGTGTGCTCGCGAGCCCGAATGCGCTAGCGTGAGCATAGGTAAATCGGCTATACTGCGCGCCGGAGTCAGCCAAGACAATCGCTGCTTACTGTGTTTTCGGACATAGCGAGGGGAGGAAAGTCCGGGCTCCATAGGGCAGAGTGCCAGGTAACGCCTGGGCGGCGCGAGCCGACGACTAGTGCAACAGAGAGCAAACCGCCGATGGCCTATTCTTCGGAATAGGATCAGGTAAGGGTGAAAGGGTGCGGTAAGAGCGCACCGCGCAACTGGTAACAGTTTGTGGCACGGTAAACTCCACTCGGAGCAAGACCAAATAGGGATCCATGGGGTGGCCCGCCTCGGGTCCGGGTAGGTTGCTGGAGGCTACAGGTGACTGTAGTCCTAGACGAATGATTGTCCTCGACAGAACCCGGCTTAACGGCTGACTCCACCTTTCTTTTTTGTAGCAGCATTTAAATCAACAATGTTGCTTGCGTCGGTTTTTCCGTAGCGTTGCAATAATTCAGCCAACGCCATGGGTTGGGCAAAGTAATAGCCTTGGATTAAATCGGCACATTGGTGGCGAATAAATTCAACTTGCTGTGCAGATTCAATGCCTTCTACAACCACATCAACAGACAGAGCTCGCGCCATATGGATTAATGCGGCTAAAAGGTTGCTGTGTGCATGGTCATCCGGTACGCCCACGGCAAAGCTACGATCAATTTTCAACATTGAAATTGGAAAGTGGCGTAAGTGATTGGCCGACGAATAACCGGTTCCAAAATCATCAATGGCCAGTTGAATCCCGCGGTCATGCAAAGAAAGTAGCATTTTGCGTTGGCGCTCGCGGTCTGGCAGCAACATGGACTCGGTAATTTCAAAGATAAACTCCGCTGGACTAACGTCATGCTCCTGCATGATTGCAAACCAGGTCTCCACCGCGGCTTGGTCGTAAAACTGATGGGATGAAATATTGACCGCAATGCGACCCTGAATACCGGCCGCGCGAAATGCGGGTAAGTCGCGACAGACTTGCTGCAGCACTTTGTTACCTAGCTCCCGAATTGTACCATTACGCTCTGCTGCTTGAATAAATTCAGCAGGCTCAAGTAAGCCTGCGGTCGGATGCTGCCAGCGAACCAAAGCTTCAACGCTGGTTATTTCGCCGTTGTCGGCATGAATAACCGGTTGGTAATGAACTAAAAACTCTTGATTATTGAGTGCGTGCACAAGTTCATGATGTTGGCGGACTTGGTCTTCAATTTTCGCGCGTAACTTCTGACTAAAAAATGCCGCCATGCCGCGGCCATTATTTTTCGCCTCATACATGGCGAGGTCAGCGGCTTTTAATAGGTCATCGGCGCTGTCACCATCTTCCGGATAAATGGCAATGCCAATCGAACTGTCGATGGTGACGTCTTGGTTGTTTAAGGTAATAGGCTCACGGATAAACTGGAGAATCTTCTCAGCTTGGATTTGCGCGTGCACGGGCTCGTGCAGATTCTTTAACACCAAGACAAATTCGTCACCACTCAAGCGTGCAACGAGATCGTCTTGGCGCATGGAGATTCGTAAGCGTTCCGCAATCACTTTTAATAATTGATCACCCGCTGCGTGGCCAAGAACATCATTCACTTCTTTAAAGCGATCGAGGTCGATAAACAACAGTGCGCATTGTTCGTTACGCCGTTTGCAGCTATTGACATAGTGCTCGAGCTGCTCAAGAAAATAATGCCGGTTTGGCAAATCGGTTAGTGAGTCGAAGCGGGCTTGTTGGGTAATCGTTCGGAAAGCCCGTTTTAAGCGTTGCTGATTGAATAAGATATAGGCCGTCGCAAGTGCTAATAGGGCTGATAACAAAGTACCAAAAAACCACCACCAGGGCGCGAGTCCAGACTCGCTGCGCCAATGACCACTCGCTGGCATAACGGCGATATACCATTCACCACTTGGCAAGTTAATCACTTGGGTGACAGGATCTTGTTGCCAAATAGCGTTGGGGCCGAAAATCACAGGACCTTCGCGACCCGAACCATTGCGGCCGCGAATGCTCACCAAGAGCTCTGAGCTGTCCATCACGCCTGCCTGCTGGAACAAACGCTCATGGTCGATGACTTGCGAAATAACAATGTTATGCGCACCGTCGGCGAAAACTGGAACGCGTGCTATCAGTGCGGTGCCACCTTGGGTCAGTTGAACTGGACCATTAATAGTAATTTCATTGGTTTCGAGTGCTTGCTCGTAACTATTTAACTGCTCTGGGGCGGTGCGATAGTCAAAGCCAAGCGCTGCTTCGTTGCCTGTAAGTGGGTGAATAAATTGAATGACGTAGTCGACGCCAATTGCCACGTGCCGAGTTTGCAGTGAATCAGAGAAAAGACTGTTACTAATAAGGCGCAAGCGTTCTTCGTCGAACTCGGGGTTTAAATAGATTTCTGTGCGCAGTTGTCGAATGGCCAGCAGATTTGCTTGCAAGAGCCCTTCGACTCGAGCTCGCAGAGTACTCACTCGTTCAAGGGCTAAATATCGATTGGTTTCTTCAATGCGCTGCTGCTCGGCTTGAATTAAGCGTGCCAAAATCACCTCTCCAATAAGAAAGACGGACAGGCTTATGAGAATGATGATCAGCTTACGACGCACGACTGCACCTTTGTTTAAGTTATAAGTTCGATAGTTACCGATGTTCAAGTTATGCGCAAGTGAAATTAATGTCGCACTTCGCTTAATTCTTGTGCTTTTTTTCTTGACAGGTGATCAGACTGACACCTAGACTGTATCATTGTGGGGAAAAGTGGAGAGAAGTGGATCATTCTGGTGATCCCGCTAATAAATTATGTTCCGTGGCGCTAATAGTATCAGTTTGGATGACAAAGGACGGCTTGCAATACCAGCTCGGTATCGCAACCTATTGTCGTTGGACTGTGACGGCAAATTGGTCTGCACGATTGATATCAAGCAGCCTTGCCTTCTATTGTACCCGGTTCCTGAATGGCAAATCATTGAACAAAAACTTGCCAAACTCTCCTCGATGAACCCCGCAGAGCGTCGCCTCCAACGCTTACTACTCGGTTATGCAGACGACTGCGAAATGGACAAGAACGGACGCGTTCTGATTGCCACGCCGTTGCGTCAACATGCCGGACTGAATAAGAAACTCATGCTCGTTGGGCAACTCAACAAATTTGAAATTTGGGATGAGGAAACCTGGCAGCAACAAGTGGCGGACGATATTGCCGCAGAGCAGGCAGGCGACTTTACATTAACTGATCGACTACAAGATTTTTCACTATAATGACGCAATCATCGCAACATGTACCGGTGTTGCTAGCGGAGTCGATTGAAGCGTTAGCGATCCAGCCGGACCAGATCTACATCGACGCGACCTTTGGTCGTGGCGGGCACAGCCGTGCCATTCTTGAGCGCCTTTCTCCACACGGGCGCTTGATTGCGTTTGACCGCGACCCCACAGCCGCGGCAGAAGCACGTGCACTTGCTGCACAAGATTCACGTCTTACTTTTTTCCACACTCCTTTCTCTCAACTCGCAGAAATCCTCGCTGCGCAGCACCTCACTGGCCAAGTGGCCGGAATTTTGTTTGACCTTGGCGTGTCATCCCCACAACTCGATGACGCCGAGCGGGGCTTTAGTTTTATGCGCGATGGCCCCTTAGATATGCGCATGAATCCTGAACAAGGTGAGTCAGCCGCCGAGTGGTTAGCGCATGCTGACCTCGACGAAATGGCGCATGTGTTCCGGCATTATGGCGAAGAACGTTTTGCCGGCCGTATCGCCCGCGCGATCATTGAACATCGCCAAGAGCACACCCTGACGCGGACCGCAGAACTCGCGAACCTGATTGCGAAAGTTAGCCCGACACGGGAAAAGCATAAGCACCCAGCGACGCGGGTTTTCCAAGCGATTCGGATTCACATTAACCGTGAACTCGGTGAAGTTGAAGACGCCCTTGCAGCCGCACTGAGTGCGTTGAAGCCAGGCGGTCGCTTAGCGGTTATCAGCTTCCACAGCCTTGAAGACCGCATTGTGAAGCAGTTTATTCGGGCGCAAAGCACGCGGGCGCAAGTGCCTGCGGGTTTACCGTTGCGGGAAGACCAAATTGCCGATGACCGGACGTTAAAAGCTATCGGCAAAGCGATTAAGCCAGGCGCTGCGGAGTTAAAAGTGAATCCGCGCGCGCGTAGCTCGGTGCTGCGCATTGCTGAGCGGCTGGTCGACAAAGAACCGAAAGCGCAGGGAGATCAGTGATGAGAAAAATTGATCTCAAGAAAATCCCAGCTCACAAAGGCCTTTTGCAGGTCATTGCACATGATTTGCGGCTCTATCGCGGCTTGTTGCTCTGGAGCAGTTTAGCCTTGTTGAGCGGTTTGGCGGCTGTTTACCTGACGCACATTAACCGTGAGTTAGTTGCGCAGCGTGAGCAAGTGCTACAGCACCGGGACGCCCTTGATGTCGAATATCGTCACTTGATTATCGAACAAAACTCGTTAGGCGAGCATAGTCGCATTGAAACCATTGCCCAACGGCAATTGGGGATGCGGCGGCCGACCGATGCACAGGAGGTACTGGTGCCATGGCGGTAAAACGTAACGCACGTATTTTGCGACCTGAACCTTTGCCAATTCGCTTTATGGTGTTGGTCGCTGGCATGTGTCTCGTTTTTGGCTCGCTGTTGGCACGCGCTGCTTATATTCAGGTGATTGAGCCTGATCGTTTGCGTATGGAAGGCGACCTGCGTTCGGTGCGGGTTGCTCAAGAACGCGTGCAGCGTGGCAACATTACCGACCGCAATGGTATTGAACTGGCGATTAGCGTGCCTGTACACACGGTTTGGGCTGACCCGAAAGTGGTTCATGATCGCAATGGTTTTGCCGACCCTCGGCGTTGGCAAGCACTCGCAGAAGTGCTGAACACCAGCGAAGAGCAATTATTGCGTAAAGTCGAAAATCCACAGCGTCGATTTGTGTATCTTGAGCGCATGGTGACACCGGCCGTGGCGAATTACATTCATCAGTTACGGATTCCCGGTGTTGGCCTGAAAGAAGAATCGCGCCGCTTCTATCCGACGGGTGAAATTTCCGCCCACATCATTGGCATTACCAATATTGACGCTGAAGGCATCGACGGCGTCGAGGCGATTTATAACGATTTACTCACGGGTACACCGGGGCAACGTCGTTATCGCAAAGATGGCTCTGGTCGGATGGTTGAGGAATTAGAGTTTACTGAGTCAGAATTGCCGCAGGATCTTACCCTAAGTATCGACCAGCGGATTCAAACTGTGGCCTACCGCGAACTAACCAAAGCGGTACGCTATCACCAAGCAACATCTGGCTCAGTTGTGGTACTTGATGTGGAGACGGGTGAAGTGCTGGCTATGGTCAACAACCCTTCATACAATCCTAATAATCGCGCCGGTGTGCAACCACACCAAATGCGCAACCGCGCTATTGCTGACAGTTTCGAACCCGGCTCGACGGTGAAACCATTAGTGGTGCTCGGCGCTTTACAAGCAGGCATTGTCCGTGCCGATGAAACGGTAAAAACTAGTCCAGGTTGGATGCGTATTGGCGGCCGTCGTGTGCAAGATGCACGCAATTATGGCGACCTCGATTTAGCCGGTGTTTTAGCGCACTCAAGCAACGTTGGCACCTCGCGTCTGGCGTTGGAACTGGAGTTAAACGATTTCCTCGACCTGTATGGTCAAGCAGGCTTTGGTAATGACACAGGGATCAACTTGCTGGGTGAAAGCAGTGGCTTCATGCAACACCGTACCCGTTGGTCAGATTTCGAAAAAGCGACCTTATCATTTGGCTACGGCTTGTCGGCGACGACCTTACAGCTCGCGCAAATGTACGCCATTCTCGGTAATGGCGGGGTCAAACGGCCACTCAGCATTATTAAAGTCGATGAACCGCATCCAGGTCGTCGGGTGTTTTCACGTGAATATACCCAACAAACCGTGCAGTTAATGGAAGCCGTGATTCAAGAAGGCACCGGCTCGCGAGCGCGAGTACCTGGCTATCGGGTCGCTGGCAAAACTGGCACTAGCCGGAAAGCCGTCGCTGGTGGCTATGGCGACGAATATATTGGTTTGTTTGCTGGCTTAATTCCAGCTAGCCGCCCACGTGTTGCGATTGTGGTCATGATCAACGAACCTGCCGGCGATAGTTATCATGGCGGTACGGTCGCCGCACCGGTCTTCGCAAAAGTCGCAGAAGAAGCTATGCGGGTACTTAACGTTGCGCCCGATAACTTAAATGGCCGTGAATTACGTGTCGCGGGTTGGGGAGGGCGCAGCAATGATTAAGCTCGCGCGTTTATTACCACACAGCCCGTTCCCATTGCCCGATGTGGCGATTAGCGGCTTGAAGCTCGACAGCCGGAAAGTCACCAGCGGTGATGCCTTCATTGCCGTGCCAGGCTATGAAACTGACGGGCGTGACTACATTCCAGCAGCCATTAGTGCTGGCGCAAGTGTTGTGCTAGCGGATATGGATGAGTGGACGCATGGTGAACTGGATGGCGTGCCATTAATTGGTGTGCCGCAGTTGAAACAGCAAGTGTCAGCGATTGCTGGCGCATTCTATCAACATCCTTCGCGGCGGATGCGCTTAATTGGCGTCACAGGAACGAATGGTAAAACCACGGTGAGCAACTTAGCCGCACAATTATGGCAGCAACTGAAGCCAGAAGCTGCCGTATTGGGCACCATTGGCAGCGGCTTGTTGAAACAGCTTCTACCTGAAAAAAACACGACCCCAGACGCAGTGACTGTGCAGCACCGTTTAGCCGGATTTTTAGCGGAAGGCGCGCAAGTTGTCGCGATGGAAGTATCGTCACATGCACTGGTTCAAGGCCGTGTTGAAGCGCTGAATTTTGATACCGCTGTGGCGACTAATATTAGCCGCGACCATTTGGACTACCATGGTTCAATGGCAGCCTATGAAGCGGCGAAAAAGCGTCTGTTTACCGACTTTACTGCTCGGGTGCAAATTCTGAATGCCGACGATCCGAAAGTGGCCGCATGGCAACAGCCCGGCACCTTATGGTTTAGCTTAGATGCGCAACGAATTGGCCAACCGCGCACGCTCGTGGCGAAGAATATTCAATACAAACATGACGGCACCGGTTTTACCCTCGTCTGGTCAGGGCATGAAGCCGATGCGTCGCAAGTTGAAGAAATTGACGTTAAAACCAGTTTACTCGGTGACTTTAATGTCGCTAACGTGCTGGCCGCGAGCTTAACCGTGCTTGGTGCTGGGTATGCGTTAGCTGACGTGGCGGGACTGATTGCAAGTTTGCAGGCTGTGCCAGGACGCATGGAAACCTTTGGCTCGGCAAAACAGCCGTTAGTGTTAGTCGACTATGCGCATACGCCAGACGCGTTAGAACAAGTTCTGGTGGCTGCTCGTCGCCATTGCACCGGCAAGCTTTGGTGCGTATTTGGCTGCGGCGGTGACCGTGACCGAGGTAAGCGTCCGCAAATGGGTGCTGTGGCTGCGCGATTAGCCGATGTAGTGGTGGTTACCGATGACAACCCACGTACCGAGGAACCGGAGCAAATTATTGCCGATATCGTTTCGGGTATGAGTAGTGACGGCCATTCACCTGCAAACTATCACGCCCATCCGGGACGTGCCGATGCTGTGAAATGGGCAATTCGCCAAGCTCAGGTCGGTGATGTGGTTGTTTGCGCTGGTAAAGGTCACGAAGACTATCAAATTATTGGGCGTAAAACCGTTGCTTATGACGAGCGCCAATGGGTGCAAGATGTTCTAGGAGGCCGCGTATGATTCCGGTGACTCTTGAATGGATTTGTCAGCAAACTCAAGGACAGCTTCTCGCAAATTCGGACCAGAGTGCTGGCGAGCTTATGTTAACTGGCGAAGTGGTTATCGACAGCCGCAATGTGCAGCCGGGTGACTTATTTATCGCCATTATCGGCCCGAATTTTGACGGTCATGATTTTTGTGCCCAAGTCGCTGAACAAGGTGCGCTTGCTTGTGTGGTTGAACGTGATCTCGGCCTTGATATTCCACAAATCATTGTGCCTGATACGCGTTTGGCGCTCGGAGCGCTTGGCGCTGCAGTGAAAGCCGAAGTCCAACCCAAGTCCGTGGCAATTACCGGCAGTAGCGGCAAAACCACGGTAAAAGAAATGGTCGCGGCAATTCTACGCCATGCGCCTTCGGTTGACGGTGATGTTCTGGCAACACTGGGTAATTTTAATAACGACATCGGTGTACCGTTGACGCTCCTGCGATTAACCCATGCGCACCGTTATGGCGTGTTTGAGTTAGGCGCGAATCACCGCGGTGAAATTGCATACACGACTAGCTTGGTAAAACCGGACGTGGCGATGATCAACAATGTCGCACCGGCGCATGTTGAAGGCTTTGGCGATATTTGTGGTGTCGCCAAAGCGAAAACCGAAATCTTCCGAGGACTTGGTGAGCAAGGTATCGCGTTGACAAACGCGGACTCGGAGTTCCATGACTATTGGCAGCGTGAATTAGCCAACAAGCATTGGCAGACCTTTGGCTTGGGTAACGAACGCAATGCAGATTATCAAGCTCATGACATTCAGCTGAATGAAGATGGCTGTGCCGAGTGTCGTATTACGACGCCAGATGGTGAGTACTCACTTACGTTGCCAGTTCCAGGTCGTCACAATGTTGCTAATGCCTTGGCAGCAATTGCCTTGTGTCGGGGTTTAGGTGTGCCGATGGCGGAAATCCTCACGGGTTTCCAGCATATGCAATCGGTGCCGGGGCGGATGTTGCAACATTCACCATGGCCGCATGTGCGCTTAATTGATGACACTTACAACGCCAATGTCGGCTCGGCAAAAGCCGCCATTGATGTGTTGGCGAGCTTGCCGGGACGTCGGATTTTTGTCCTCGGTGATATGGGGGAGCTCGGTACCCAAGCACGTGCTTATCACGAAGAAGTCGGTGCTCATGGGATTGAGGCAGGGATCGACGGTTTTTATACGCTCGGAGTACTGAGCCAAAGTGCCAGTGAAATTTTTAATGGCCACGGTGGACGTCATTTTGACTCGGTCGATTCACTGGTGGCTGGTTTACAAGAAGAAGTAGCAGCAGGCCAAACGCTGACTATTTTGGTGAAGGGATCGCGCAGTGCACGCATGGAACGCATTGTTAACGCCCTGCTCACAGCGGCAAAAGAAGAACAACAAAAATGGGGGAATGCCGCATGCTAGTTTGGTTGGCGGAATACTTACAACTACACGTGGCCTCAGGCTTTAACGTCTTTTCATACTTAACCATGCGCTCGATCTTGGGAATTTTGACCGCCTTAATTCTCTCGTTATGGATTGGACCACGCTTAATTAAAGCCTTGCAGCGCATGCAAATTGGTCAAACGGTGCGTGACGACGGCCCGCAAAGTCATTTGAGCAAGTCGGGCACCCCCACCATGGGCGGGGTATTAATCCTGCTCAGTATTTTAATTTCCGGTTTGTTATGGGCGGACTTAAGTAATCGTTACGTGGTCGTGACACTCATTACCCTTGCTGCGTTTGGGATTATCGGATTTGTTGACGACTACCGCAAAGTTATTCGCAAAGACCCTGCGGGTCTTGTCGCGCGCTGGAAATATTTCTGGCAGTCGGTGGTGGCTTTAACGATAGCCACGTATTTGTACTGGACGGCAACGCAACCGGCAGAAACGGCATTATTGATTCCGTTCTTTAAAGACGTCATGCCGCAGCTTGGTGCTTTATATATTCTCTTAGCGTACTTCGTCATTGTCGGTACCAGTAACGCAGTGAACCTCACCGATGGTCTCGATGGCTTGGCGATTATGCCAACGGTCATGGTTGCTGGTGCACTGGGTGTATTTGCGTATGTGACAGGTCACGTCAATTTTGCCAACTACCTGCAAATTCCTTATATCCCGGAAGCCGCAGAGTTGACCGTAGTGTGCGCCGCTATTGCCGGTGCTGGTTTAGGGTTTTTATGGTTTAACACCTATCCAGCGCAAGTCTTTATGGGTGACGTTGGGTCGCTTGCACTCGGTGCGGTGCTGGGCATTATCGCCATTTTGGTGCGCCAAGAATTAGTGCTGTTCATTATGGGTGGTGTGTTTGTTATCGAGACCTTGTCGGTCATGTTACAAGTGGGCTCCTACAAAATGCGCGGCAAGCGAATTTTCCGCATGGCGCCGATTCACCACCATTACGAATTAAAAGGCTGGCCAGAGCCGCGGGTGATTGTCCGCTTCTGGATTATTTCATTGATTTTGGTGCTAGTCGGACTAGCAACTTTGAAGCTTCGTTAATTGGCATAGGATTAGGGAAAGACTATGGGCGCGAAACGTTTACAACAGTATGAGACAGTATCGATATTAGGTTTTGGCCTAACCGGTGTTTCGTGTGCGCGTTTCCTTCTTAGCCAAGGCATCCGCCCAGTCTTGCTCGACACACGCCAGAAGCCGCCGGGCTTAGAGCAAGCCCCGGAGTTAGTCGACTACTGCGAGAGTCATTTCGGGCCGTTACAGCTTGAGCATTTGCTGCAAAGCGACATTGTGATTGTCAGCCCAGGCATTGATTGCCGCGAAGGCGTGATTGCGATGGCCGCTGACGCCGGTGTCGAAATGATATCCGATGTCGAACTGTTTGCTTGGTTTGCGACCAAACCAATGATTGGCATTACCGGTTCAAACGGCAAATCAACGGTCACTGAACTCTGTGGTCACATTTTACGCAACGCTGGCATGCAGCCAATGCTAGTTGGCAATATCGGTACCCCAGTATTGGACGCCTTGTTACCAACAGCGCCTGAGCACGACTGCTATGTGATTGAATTGTCTAGCTTCCAACTCGAATTAATCGAAAACCTTGAATTGGCGGCCGCGACGATTCTGAATGTCAGCTCCGATCATCTTGACCGCTACGATGACGAACGCGCTTATGCGCGGGCGAAACAACGGATTTATGCGCACGCGTCGACCTGCGTTTGGAATCGCGACGACGAAGCAACGCGGCCACTGCATGCACCACGTAACAAACATTTAGTCAGTTTTGGTCAAAGCGACGTCACCAAAGGCTTTGGTTTAACCCGTGTCGGCCAAGAGTTTTGGTTGACCTATGACAACCAAAAAATGGTGGCTTGCAACGACTTACCACTCGCTGGCGTGCACAATTGGTTGAATATTCAAGCCGCTCTCGCTTTAGTACAAGCACTGGGTATTGCGACCGTTGAAGCCTTGAGTGCTTTGGCAGGTTACCGCGCGCTGCCCCATCGTTGCGAGTATGTTGGTGACTATAACGGCGTGCAATGGATTGACGACTCGAAAGCGACTAATCCCGGGGCAGCAATTGCGGCCATTGCGGGTTTCCGTCCGGCTACTCAGGGGCAGCTTATTTTGATTATGGGCGGCGACGCCAAAGGTGCCGACCTAGACGTATTAGCACCGGTATTAGCAGAACAAGTTGATGTATTGATTACGCTTGGTCGCGATGGTGACAAAATTGCGGCATTGAAGGCAGGTGCGCGGCCTGTGCAAAGCCTCAATGAAGCAGTTGCTTATGCGGCGCAGCAGGCGAGTGAAGGCAGCGTGGTGTTATTGTCGCCAGCTTGTGCAAGTCTCGACATGTTTAGTAACTACAAAGAGCGTGGCGCGAAGTTCCGAGCCGCGGTGGAGGAGTGGTATGCGAGCCACTGAACCACAACTCGAACTCGAGATTAGCCCACAACAACCGTGGCGACAACGGTTGAGCACATTCTTGAATGGCTCGACCATGCAGTTTTACGACCGCCACTTATTGTGGATTGCCCTGCTACTGATGGGGCTAGGTTTTATTATGGTGGCGTCTGCTTCGATTCCTGTGGGCGAACGTTTAACCGGTAATCCATTTTATTTTGTCGCCCGCCACGCGGTTTATTTGTTTGTCGGCTCGGCTGCGGCCGTGATCGTGATGATGATTCCAGTGGCAAAATGGCAAGCTTACAGCGGCATGTTGTGTGTGCTGGCCATTGGTATGTTGTTGTTAGTTTTGGTGATTGGCACCACGGTCAACGGTGCTACACGGTGGATTCGCATCGGCCCGATGACCTTGCAGGTGGCTGAATTTGCCAAACTGTTCTTTGTCATTTTCATGGCGAGCTACTTAGACCGGCGCTACGACGAACTGCGTCGCAACTGGAAAGGTTTTATTAAAGCTTTGATTGTCATGGGGGTCATGGCGATTTTACTGTTGAAGCAGCCCGACATGGGTTCGGTGATTGTTCTGGGCGTCACGGCGTTAGGGATGCTCTGGGTTGCAGGTGCACGCTTGGTGCAGTTTTTCTCGGTAGCGCTGACCTTGGTCACCGTGTTTATTTTGCTGATTATTTTTGAGCCGTATCGGATGGCGCGGGTGACCTCGTTTATGAACCCGTGGGAAGACCCGTTTAATACCGGTTATCAGTTGACCCAGTCACTGATGGCCTTTGGCCGCGGCGATTGGTTAGGGCAAGGACTTGGCAACAGCTTGCAGAAGCTGCAGTACTTACCTGAAGCGCATACCGACTTTATTTTGTCAGTCATCGGCGAAGAGCTTGGTTTTTTAGGTGTGGCGGTCACCATTGTGTTGGTATTCTTGCTGGTGCTGAAAGCGGTATTTTTAGGCCAGCGAGCGTTGCGCCAAAAACGTCCGTTCTCCGGTTACTTGGCGCAAGGAATTGGCATTTGGTTTGCCTTTCAAGCAGCCGTTAACATCGGCGCTGCGTCAGGCATGCTGCCAACGAAGGGCTTGACCTTGCCACTGGTCAGCTACGGTGGCAGTAGTTTACTGATTAGCTTGGTCGCCATGGCTTTGTTGCTGCGGATTGATTACGAAGTACGTACGGGCTATCGCCTCCAGCGTTCAGAAGGCGAGAAGCGGGTGCATAAAGGTCACCGTGCTGGTGCCGGGGAGGCTGCATGAGTCGCGTACTGATTGCAGCAGGCGGAACTGGCGGGCACGTTTTTCCAGCGTTGGCAGTTGCGGAGCGGTTACGCGCCGACGGTCACGAAGTGATTTGGTTGGGTACCGAAACGCGCATTGAATCGCGCGTGGTGCCGCAAGCAGGTTTCGAGTTCATCGCTATGGCGCAGGCAGGTTTACGTGGTGGGCGTTTGTTACCTAAATTGGCAGCACCGGTGCGTTTAACGCGGTCGGTACTGCAAGCACGGAAGCTCATTCGACAACGGAAGATTGATTTAGTGCTTGGCTTTGGCGGTTATACCGCGGGCCCAGCTGGTGTTGCCGCATGGAGTAATGGCACGCCTTTGGTGATTCACGAACAAAATGCTGTTCCGGGTCTCACCAATAAACTGTTACATAAAATTGCCCGGCGAACCTTACTTGGTTTTGCCGAGGCAGAAAGTGAGCTTAGGGGAGCTCTTGTGGTTGGAAATCCGGTGCGGGCTGAAATTCAGGCGTTAGCGGAAACTCGCAAAGAACCTCATGAAGGACTACGGGTGTTGGTGGTTGGTGGTAGCTTGGGGGCAGCCCACCTCAACCAAACCGTGCCGGCGGCAATTACCGACTGGCAAGGTGGGGGCCTTGCTCTGCGTCATCAAGTCGGTAAAGGCCGTGTTGCCGAGGTTCAAAGCCTTTATAACAATAAGCCAGCAAACGTGCAGGTGGACGTGAGTGAATTTATTGAAGACATGGCAGCTGCGTACGCATGGGCCGACGTGGTCATCGGTCGTGCCGGCGCACTCACAATTGCTGAATTAGCCTGCGCCGGAGTTCCATCAATTTTAGTGCCGTACCCGCATGCGGTCGACGACCATCAAGCGAAAAATGCGCAAGTTTTGGTCGCTGTTGGTGCGGCAGTGATGGTACGTCAGAATGAATTTTCACCAGCTTGGTTAAGTGCGGAATTAAAACTGTTGAGTAATCAAGCAGACAGACTATCAGGTATGGCGAGCGCAGCCCGAAATAGCGCACAATTGCACGCAACCGATAACATCGTGGCGGTGTGTAATGAGTTTTTAGAGGTTACACCAAAGAGCCCGAAAGCAGTAAAAGCGGAGCAAAAAAATGACTAAAGCCATAAGCCAACCATTCACCATCGTGAACGTGCCGGAAATGCGTCGGGTACGCCGCATTCATTTTGTCGGTATTGGTGGTGCGGGTATGGCGGGTATTGCCGAAGTTTTGTTGAACCAAGGCTACCAAATTTCCGGTTCGGACATTGCCGAGAACCCAAATACCCAGCGTTTGCGTCAGCTCGGTGCGAAAATTGCGATTGGCCATAATGCGGCACACGTCGCTACGGCCAGCGTGATCGTCGTGTCGAGTGCGATTAAGCGCGACAACCCAGAATTATTAGCGGCGCAAGAATTACTTATTCCGATTGTGCGCCGAGCGGAAATGTTGGCTGAACTTATGCGTTTCCGCCATGGTATCGCGATTGCTGGTACCCACGGAAAAACTACAACAACGAGCTTAATTGCCAGTATTTTTGCCGAAGCAGAGCTCGACCCGACGTTTGTGATTGGTGGCTTGTTAACCAGTGCCGGCAGCAATGCCCGCTTGGGTAATAGTAAGTTCTTGATTGCTGAAGCTGACGAAAGTGATGCTTCTTTCTTGCACTTACAGCCGATGGTGGCAGTGGTCACGAACGTGGAAGCGGACCACATGGACACCTATGAAGGTGACTTTAACCGCTTGCTCGACACGTATATTGAGTTTTTACACAACTTACCGTTTTACGGTTTAGCGGTGATGTGTACGGACGACCCAGTGATCCGCGATTTGTTGCCGCGGGTTGGTCGTCAGATTATTAGTTATGGCTTTAACGAAGACGCCGATGTACGGGCGATTCATTACAGCCAAACCGGTCACCAAAGTAATTTTACTGTGCTGCGCAAAGGCAAAGAGCCGCTCGATATCGAGCTTAACTTGCCAGGCCAACACAATGTTTTGAATGCGCTAGCGGCGATTGCCGTGGCCAGTGACGAAGGGATCGACGACGGCGCCATTGTTGCGGCACTCGCTAAGTTTGCTGGTATTGGTCGTCGCTTCCAGCAATATGGCTCGTTTGCCTGTGATGATGGCGATGTGTTGCTAGTGGACGACTATGGTCACCATCCGTCAGAAGTGCTGGCGACCATTCGAGCTGCGAAAAGTGGCTGGCCAGAGCGCCGTTTGGTGATGTGCTTCCAACCGCACCGTTACAGTCGGACTCGCGATTTGTATGAAGATTTTGTCGACGTCTTGAGTGAAGTCGACACCTTGATCATGCTGGAAGTTTATAGTGCTGGTGAAGACCCAGTTCCAGGCGCAGATAGTCGTTCATTGTGTCGGTCGCTGCGCCAACGTGGCAAGCTCGACCCCATGTATGTGAAAGACGTACCGCAAGTGCCTGCGCGTTTAGCTGAAGTGATTCAACCAGGGGACATTGTGTTAACCCAAGGCGCCGGTAATGTGGGTAGTTTGGCTCGCTTGTTAAATGACTTGCAGTTAGATCGTCAACGCATGACGGCAAGTTCTGAGGAGCGCTCATGAAGTTTGGCAAAGTAGCTGTGCTAGCGGGTGGTGATTCAGCCGAGCGGGAAGTGTCTCAGCGCTCAGGAGCGGCGGTGCACAAAGCATTGGTCGAGCAAGGGGTGGATGCATTTTTGTACGACCCCGCTGAACGTGGTTGGCAGGACTTATTAGCGACCGGCGCGGAGCGCGTGTTTATCGCCCTGCATGGTCGTGGTGGTGAAGACGGTCAAGCACAAGCCATTCTAGAGATGCTTGGGTTGCCGTATACCGGCAGTGGTGTGCTTGCGAGTGCCCTTGCGATGGATAAAGGACGTACGAAAGCATTGTGGCGTGGAGTAGGTTTGCCAACGGCGCAAGCCGTCACGGTGAAACGTGGCGAGCACGTTAATTTCGCGCAGTTACTGGCCGACTTAGGTGGCCAGGTCATGGTTAAACCAGCCCACGAAGGCAGCAGCATTGGCATGGCCATGGCTGATAGTGCTGACGCTTTAGCAGCAGCATTGGCAGCAGCAGCGGATTTTGACCATGAAATGCTGGTCGAGACGTGGTTGAGTGGCCCTGAGTACACGGTGGGTATTGTTGCTGGCGAAGCGTTGCCAGCGATTCGGGTGAAAACCCCGCATGCCTTTTACGACTACGCGGCAAAGTACCAGGACAACACCACGGAATATTTATGTCCGGCTGGTTTGAGTGTCGACCGGGAAGCAGCAGTCCGAGCTTTGGCGCTGGAAGCATTTGCAGCAGTTGGCGCAGAAGGCTGGGGTCGTGTCGACTTGATGGAAAATAGTCGTGGCGAATTACAGCTATTAGAACTGAATACCGTGCCAGGAATGACGGAAAAGAGCTTAGTTCCAAAAGCGGCAGCGCAGCTTGGCATGAGTTTTGGTGAGCTGGTCGTGAAGATTCTAAGCACGACGTTACCAGCGGCAGAGTTATTGGCGAACACTGAGGCAGCGGAGCGCTAAGGTGTGACGGACAACACAAAGAAGCAGGACGAGCAAACGGCGGCAGATGCCGACCGGCAAGCACAATGGCAGTCCATGATTGGGTTTGTGTTGTTCTTGGTGATTGTAAGCGGATTGCTGGTTGGTGGTTATGCATTGGTGGAAAAGTTGACCGATGCAGAAGAAACCCCACTCACCGGCGTAATTATTCAAGGCGAGCGGCAGTTCATTACCGAGGATGACGTTCGCACAGCGATTTTGGCTGGTGAAGTGGGTAGTTTTTTCACCGCTGATGTCGATGATATTCGGTTGCGTTTAGAAGCGATACCTTGGGTGTATTCAGCTTCGGTACGCAAAGAGTGGCCACAGCGGCTGCGGATTTACTTGGTTGAACAGCAAGCGTTCGCGATTTGGAATCAGCAGCAGTTAATGAACCACCAAGGGCAGTTGTTTGCGGCCGAGATCACCGAAGAGGTGGCCGATTTGCCCAAGTTAGCCGGGCCGGAAGACGCTGAACAGGAAGTATTAAATCAGTTTCGGCGCATTAGCGAAGTTCTGCGGGTGTACGACAGCCGGTTAGTGAAGTTAGAACTTAGTGAGCGGTTTGCCGTCAGCGCATGGCTTGAGAACGGCATTGAATTAAGGCTCGGACGCGAAGCGCGGCTGGAGCGAGTACAACGATTTATGGATTTATATCCGCTAATTGCAGCGGAAGAACCGGACAAAACGATTGCTTATGCAGATTTACGTTACGACACCGGTATCGCAATAGGCTGGAAAGACAACCAAAACAATTAACTAGAAAGTGAGACAGCAGTGATTGCAAAGAGTGAAACAGACAACATGATCGTCAGCCTGGATGTCGGCACTAGTCAGGTGACTGCGCTGATTGGCGAAATTTTGCCAGACGGTGACATAAACGTTATTGGTGTTGGTGTCACCGCTGCTCGCGGCATGGATAAGGGTGGTGTCAACGACCTCAACCTCGTGGTGCAGTCGATTCAACGGGCGGTTAACGAAGCTGAATTGATGGCGGACTGCCGTGTGTCAGCGGTGTACTTAAACATTAGTGGTCGCCACATTAGCTGTCAG
Organism: Gammaproteobacteria bacterium; assembly: GCA_023380515.1. The sequence goes on from JAMCRH010000304.1 coordinate 31,883, forward strand.
AACGAGAATGGCATGGTGCCAATTAACGACGCCGAAGTGACTCAGGACGACGTTGATAGCGTGATTCACGCCGCTAAGTCAG
>JAMCRH010000305.1 GCA_023380515.1 Gammaproteobacteria bacterium
GGCTTCGCTGACCTATCAGCTGCCCAGCGTTGGGTGCACGGCTTCGTCCAGTGGTACAACTATGAGCACCGCCACAGTGCTATCCGCTTCGTGACGCCGATGCAGCGCCACACAGGAGAAGACAAAGCCATATTAGCCAAGAGACATGCGCTCAACCTTGCAGCCAGAGCTGCGCATCCTGAGCGCTGGAGTGGTGACACCCGCAACTGGCATCCTGTGACATTAGTATCGCTAAACCCAGAGCGCCGAGTAGTTAGGGAGGTAGAGAAAATAGCTGCATAAAAATCAAACAGGGCGACAGATACCTTGACAGTTACCGGCATGCCAGAGTTCATATTGGGACTGCTGATTCAGCCAGCTTTCTGCCGAAGTGTCGAAAGCAATAGAGAGCCGGATCGCCATTTCGGGACTGATACCGGCCTTGCCATTCAACACAGCACTCAGCGTTTTGCGGCTAACGCCCAATGCCTCTGCCGCCGCCGTGACAGAGAGGCCGAGGGGCTCAATACAAAGCTCTCGCAGTACTTCACCCGGGTGCGGAGGGTTGTGCATTAACATTGGCGGTACCTCAGTGATAATCTTCATAGTTCACAATCTCGGCATCTCCATCTTCGAACCGGAAGGTCACTCGCCAGTTACCACTGACTGTCACTGACCAGATTCCGGCCCGGTTGCCAGAGAGTTCGTGCAAGCGAAGACCGGGTAAGTCCATATCTTTGGCATTCGCCGCTGCATTCAATCTACCGAGAATCGGCCGAAGCCACTTCGCGTGCGCGGCCTGAATCCCTGCAGTGCTGCCGGACTTGAAGAACTTTTCCAAGCCTTTGTGTTTGAAGCTTCGAATTATTCCTTGAATGCACCCTGTAACGTATCAGGTGTCAAAGCACATAACGCTCTGCTCAGGCGCCGGTTTGGCGCCGTGGAGCGGTGGAAAACTGGTCGCCGTGCAGCCGCTGGTTATGTTTCGTCATCACCGAGCTCGGACATTCTCAGTAATTGGCTACTGCGACGCACAGTCAGGATATCTACCTGATCTTTGGCGCTGTAAATAACCCGATACGTTCCGAATATCAGCTCCCTGATGCGTGGCGAGCCGACCTCATGAACCATTCGTCCGCTTTCAGGAAAGTCGGCTAAGCGCTCTACCGTGGCGAATAAATCTTCCACCCAACGTACCGCGGCATCCGGGTTATTTTCTGCTATGTACAGAGCTGTATCCTCAACACGCTCCAGCGCAAGCGGGGACCAAACAACCTTCATCGGGCCAGTCTGCTCAAAATCCGGGTTTTCGCGTCCTCATGCGCAACACCTTCCCCTGAGGCTATCTGTTCTTCCGCTTTATACAATTCTTCCAGGATCTCAAGACGCTCTTGCATCCTCTCGTACTCGTGAACATCCACCAATACGGCAACTCCCCGGCCTCTCTGCGTCAGTACCATAGGACGACGGGTTTCATGGATCTGCCTTACAAACGTGGCAACGCCTGCCCGGAATTCGGACAGAGGGCGGATATCTTCATCAACGCGAACTCTGGACATGGGAATCACCTCCGTACACTTTAGTGTACGTTAAAGAGTACGACAGGTCATGAAGACAGGCAAGGTGCCTGATGTGAGAAACATAACGCCGCAAGCTGCCGCGCCGCTTTTTGGCGTCGGCCTGCCTTGCCTTGTTATGGGTGCTCTGGCAGGATGTACCAATATTTGGTATAGGAAGCACCCCATGGCTAGAAACACTAGCATTACACTTGGCCCCCACTTTGACGAGTTTATAGCCGCGCAGGTCGAAAATGGCCGCTACGGATCGGCGAGCGAGGTGGTGCGTGCCGGACTGCGCCTGCTTGAAGAAACGGAGAGCAAACTTGAAAGGCTCCGGCGCCTCTTGGATGAAGGCGAGCAAAGCGGAATAGCGGACTACTCCCTTGAAAGCGTTATTGCTGAGCTGGATAACGAAGCTCACTAATGCGTCCATATCTACTCACCACCGCCGCCCGAAAAGACCTTATTGATATTGGCCGCTTTACCACTGAGAAGTGGGGAAAGCGGCAACGGGACAAATACCTCAAGCAGCTTGATGATGCCTTCGAGCTGCTTGCTCGCCAACCTGAAATAGGCCGCGATGCGGATGACATAAAGCCTGGGTACAAAAAGTTCAGCCAAGGCAGCCATATCATCTTTTACCGAGCTGGCACGGAATCCAAGATCGTTGTGATCCGAATCCTCCACAACAGCATGGATGTAGATCAGCACCTCTAAAACCCATAACGCTTGCAGCATGCGCGCCCATGAAATGGAGCCGAAGGCGCAATGTAGTGGGTGTCGCCGTGCCTGCACTGGTTATGTTCTTCTTCGTGTTAGCAGCGCCTACCCAGCCACCCCGAAGAATCAATGTGGATAAAATAACCGAAGTCCTCAGAGGACATGACGGATCGCGCATCAGTGAGCCCAACACCACAATACGGACAGCACTTAATTTCGACTGCTGTAGTCCAGAGCGTATCACCCACTTCCTCAAGATATTGATTTTCCTGTAAGTCATCCTCTGTTGCTAGCCGCTCAATAACCAAACACCAACCAAGGTCTTCAGAGCCAAAACGGGCTGGCCCCCAACAGATTGAAACGCCATCACTCGGCATCTCGTCACAACAGTGTATGAGATTTGACAGGCTATCCATTTATTTCATCCACAAATATCTGGTCCTCTACGGCATCTGCAATGGCGCGATCCAATCGTGTAAGCAAATCTTCGAATGACTCTTCAGGCCGGCGGACTAACATTGCAAGGCATTGATCTTCATCAGATGCAGTCGCCGCACAGCTAACCGGGCCAACCCTACCAATAGTGATTTCGCCTGAGCCATCAATCAGCAGTTCAATATTCTCGAGTTTCATATGACGAAACCTGACTCTTTGTGAACATAACGCCCGCCATCACCGGTGACAAAGCCGTAGCGAAGCGAAGGGTTTGGCATCCGGTGCATGGCTTGGTTATGTTTCGTTTGCAGGTAATTCAAGCTGCCTCTCACTTCGCCAGACTCGTATGAGCACAACCTCTTTAGCTTGCCTGAGATAGACAACTCGAAATGGCGCGTGAATCAATTCGCGAATATGATCCAGGTTGAATTCAGGAACAATACGGCCAGCATCAGGGTGGAGCTGAAGCATTTCGCTATGCTCCAAGATCGCAGCCACGAAATCATCACCGATATGTGGAACATCCTGCTCTTTGTAATACTCTTGAATAGCCTGTAAGTCCTCAAGAGCGGACTGTGCGATGCGTAATTCCATTTACTTGATGCCCAACGTTTTCTTGGCGTCCTCCAACGATACGGTGTTGCCCTCGCGAACATCCATAAGCCCCTGCGCCACCGCTTTTACAAACCGCAATTCCTCTGCACTTTTCTCATAATCCTCGAGCCCCTGCACAACCGCTACGCCGCGGCCACGGCTGGTAAGCAGGATTGGGCGATGCGTGTCCTGTGCTCGACCAACCACCTTTCCGGGATTGATCTTCAGGTCTGATAGAGGAATGACATCCTCGGAAAATTTCACTTGCATAGTGGTTACCTAGCCAACAATTTAGTGCTATTAATAGCACCACTTAACAGGTGCGGTCAAGAAACATAACGTTGGAATTCAGCGGCTGCCGTAGGCAGTCCGCTGGAATGACTTGTTAGGCAACAACTCCACTGCCTATGGGTTTATAGCGGATTTACTTAGGTTGGTACTCCAATGATGAATGGTGAAGGTTAATGCGCAAATTTCCCGCATCGTCTTTAACGTAACCCCACGTTTTGTCAACGGTAGTCACTTTCCCATTTTTATCTGTGAAGTGAACTTTCCCCATAGTAATTGCGCTATTGCCATCAAGAAAAATAGCAGAAGTGACAGGCTCACATTTTCTCCAGCCTTTTAGAGCAAAACCTGTGTCGGCAGGGAAGGATGGGTCACCGCCAACGAAATAAGATAGCGCACCGGCACGTGTGGGGCGAAATGTTTGAGGGTTCACCGTGAGCGTAGGCTTAAAGAGTACTGCGCCCATTTGGTAGGCGTAAGCGGAATCTATGACTTTCTCGGCCAATGCTCTCGCTGCTACTTTTCCATCCTTTTCGTATGCGGCGTTGATATCAAGAAGAGCAGCACACCATGCTTGCTGAGCTGTTAATGCTTCCTTCTCTGTTACTGCCTGATTTACAACGATGGGCTCGTTTGCGTTCGCAATATTTGAGGTAAGTGCGACTAATGCTGTTAATGCTACAAGTTTGACTTTCATAGTTGGGAGACCTCTGGGTTGAAAGAATTGGATTGTTGCGTGTTTGACTGTGCCTAACGCCTGCCGTCACCGGTGACAAAGCCAGAGCGAAGCGGAGGTTTTGGCATCCGGTGCACGGCCTGGTTATGCAGCATGTAGCGGCTTGATTCGATCCACTTCTTCCTTGACCGACTGCGCGGCAGTCCAAAGATCAACAGACCGCTGTGCGTTCAGCCAGAACTCCGGCGAATTACCAAACAAACGCGCAAGCCGGAGCGCCATTTCAGGACTCACAGCACGACGCTCGCGTAGTAACTCATTAACTGACTGACGAGAGACGCCCAGAGATTCAGCCAACCCCGAAACGGTAAGGCCATAGTCCGGAAGAAAGTCTTCCCTCAGCATTTCACCAGGATGAGTCGGTTTGCGCTGCATACCGGCAGTATTAAGAATAGCCATAGTCATCACCTCACTCAGTGGTAGTCACACACTTCGACTTCATACGCATCACCACCTTCAAAACGAAAACAGATACGCCACTGATCATTGATTGAAATTGCGTGCTGCCCCTGCCTGTTTCCCGACAGTGGGTGAAGGCGGTTGCCGGGCGGCACTTTCAAATCCTCAAGCTGTAAGGCCAGATCCACGTATTCAAGTTTTCTAGCGGCTCTCGGAGCAACATCCGCAGGAAATTTCTTTGACTTGCCCTTGGAGTAGAGCTCTTGGGTCCGTTTGTCAGCGAAGGATTTAATCATGAAGAAGAGCGTATCGCGTCACGTGACACTTGTCAATGCGGCCTGGATGTGACTGCATAACGCTGCGCTCACCGGAAAATTAGGAGCGTAGTGAGTAATTTTTCCGAGTGCAGCGCCTTGTTAGATTTTGCTCTGACTAATTACCTGAAATTTCTAAATGTTGGACCACGTCGATTCGAAAACCTGCCGGGTCTTCCAGGATAAAATGTACCTGTCCCCAAACTTCTTCTTTGAGCTCCATAGCCATCGTCAAATCCATTTTTTGTGCTTCGGCATAGGCGTGAGCTGCATCTTTAACTTCTAGTGATATCACATAGCCATCGGGAGACATTAATGGTCGAAGAAAGTCTGGCTGGCTTGCGTGCTCTGGCATCAAGAAGCCAAGCTGAACACCTGAATTGGGTGACACCAAATGCAAGTAAAAGTCGGCGTCGTAAAATACGGCATTAAAGCCAAACACGGATTCATAGAATGCTTTCACCGCTTCTAAGTTTGCCGTTACCATCACAGGAAACATCGCGTCTATTTCAATCATCTTATTAACCTCTTACCGTTGATTAGATGAATAACATTATTCTTCACTCAGAAGAGCAGAGATTGTATAAAACGGACATTTTTCTGAACTGTGTCGGTGTGACTCCAGACAAACGTTTAAATTCGCGCACAAAATGGGGCTGGTCGTAGTAATGATCTAGGTAGGCCTTGCTGTGTTGCGGTGCATTCATCGCTTTGAGAGCACTCTGAAATCTTAGCACCTTGCCAAAATCTTTGGGAAGTAAGCCAACGTGCTGTTTGGCCAACCGTCTAAGCTGACGTGCAGACACACCAAATTCAGTGCTCCGGCTATCTGACAGGTCAAGATTAGAGCTGACATTTTCGTAACAGTATCGAATGTAACGAGCTAGGCGAGGGTCAACGTCGGCAAACGTTATGGTAGAAAGTATTACTGCCGACAAGCTATTGCAGCGCTTATCAAAGCTCTTTGCGTTACTAATGACTTCAAATACAGAGTAAACGATATCTGCGGGTAATAAGTCTTCCGCCTTTACACTACCAGCCTCACCCCACTCCCCTAAAGGCACAGAGATCAAGCCTTTATGCCCTAGAATTCGAAAACGAATACCAAAAAAAGACGCTGGGCCATCTATATGAAATAAAGTAGATGAGAGAAATGGCGGAATAAGAAAATTATCGTCGAAGCAATCTTGATTGATGATCCAATCAACACAGTTATCCGGCACACTATGGTATTGAAACTGGCCTTTGGGGACTGTGAGCTGCCAATACGATTGCACCCAACGATTTAACGGCGGCAATATCTGCCACGTTTTATAGGCGCGGTCGTCAGCGACTTTTCCTTGAATCGGGTTATACTCTAAAAACATTTTAGTATTGATATACAAAACATAAGCTTTTCTGGCTACCAGCCCTCGAGAAATCTAACGCCCAAGCACAGCGGCAACAGCAAAGCTGTTGTCCAGCACCGCAGGTGCGCGCTGATGCGTCTTGTTATGTGCGTGGTAGATTCTGCCACCGTTCCGGCGCTTGTTTAGGATGAAATACTGCAAGTATGAGAATGAAGTCGTCTTCATTACGATAGAGCACTCCATGAGGAAATGTATCAAGAGGCCAGCGTCGTATTTCATTTTCGAGAATTTGCATCGCCAGCGGTTGCATAGCGACCGCGTTAACCGCGTTTTCTAAGGCATTCTGAAACTGTATCGCTAAATCAGGGCTGATTTTGCGGTAATAGTTTTTTTCCCGCCGAACATCCTCTCGGGCTGATTCAAGAAAACGTACAGGTTTCAACGATCATCCGCCCGGAGGTCCGCAAATACGTCTTCAGATGAGATTGTTTGCTCGCCATCATCAAGATAACTTTGATACCTACGATTTGCTTCGTTTAGCCAAGCTTGTTCTACTCGTCGAGGATCAACGTTAGCGCGCTCATCGATACTCTCTAGCAGGTGAACGATTAACCTAGTCCGTTCCTCTTTTGGAAGAGAAAGCGCCTCAGACTCAATGATTTCTGCTGATATGGTCATAAGCCACCTCGTTCAATATTTAACCATTAACACTCTACTACACGAGAGTGCTGAAATGAAGCTGAACGCGTTCGTTGAGCACATAACGCCTTGCTCACCGGAAAATAAGGAGCGCAGCGAGTAATTTATCCGCGTGCAGCAATTTGTTATGAGCCAACTCCAGTGATGTGCAACTTATGAACATCCACCCCTCCAAACGGACTCATTGCTTCTTCTACAAGGCAATACAAGCTCACTTGCGGTCTCAACAACGTATAAATGTATTCTACGTTGTCCTGATTCCCAAAAATGGTGAAATTATACTCACCAACTGGTATGGCCTGCCCTGCATCAGTGACAGACAACTTTCCAGCATTATTGTACTTGTTAAAATTGAATACTTCGCATTTTAGTTCGGTCGTTTCTTTCTGTATTTTTGTCGGAATGTCGAAAGCGTCTCGATCGGCCTCACCAAGGTAAATATCATGTTTGGAGCTGAACCGATGACCAGCTGACACTTCTGTTAATTTTCTATTACCCAGGAGATGGGCCAAGTCTTGGTAATTTGGAAGTGCGAGTTGAGCGATTTGGAACACGGGGCCATGATAGTGATGATGTTAATCGCCAATTCTAAGATCCACGTCGCCATTGTTGTTGAACTCATAGGTGGGCTGGTTTCCGCTTCGCACCGCACCACAAACAAGTTTCAACATAGAGAAAGTATCTTTGGTTAAATCCCATATGTTTTGCGGGCCAAGGCTTGACACGAGGGGTAGACCTAGCTGGAC
>JAMCRH010000306.1:0-307 GCA_023380515.1 Gammaproteobacteria bacterium
AATTTACTGTGGTCTTGGGCATCATCAACATCGTCTTATTCCCGATTCTGATGCTGTTACTCGCCTTAAACTTCTATAACGGTGAGAGCGAAGTTGAAGTCATCTAAAGCAGTCGACAAGGTGTAAATCATGAGTATTCGAATCAATCTCGATGTCGAATTGGCTAAAAACAAGATGTCACTAACGGAATTGTCGGAGCGAGTGGGGGTGTCGATGACCAACCTCTCGCTGCTCAAAACCGGCAAGGTCAAAGCGATTCGATTTAGCACACTCGATGCCATTTGCGCGGCCGCACCAGAGCTGTACT
>JAMCRH010000306.1:317-2614 GCA_023380515.1 Gammaproteobacteria bacterium
AAACTGTCAGCCTGGCGACATTCTCGCGCACGAACCCGACCAGAAATAAGGACGTTTAAATGCTAAGTTATTCTCGCAAGACTGCTCTACTCGCCTCACTGATGGCGGTGCTATTTCCTCTCTATTGGTTCTCAGAGTTTGGCCTGTTTATGGAGCGTAAATTCTTTCCGCCCGCTACCGATGTGCTCCGCTGGGGTGATGCATTCACGCTGGTGATCATGCTTCTCGGCATAGCCTTACTAGTGAGCAGCCGCAAGTCGCTTGGCCAGCATATTCAACATCGAGTCACGCGTTTTGCAGCACTCGCACTTACGGCAGTGCTAAGTCTGAGTTGTTTGCTGTTTACCGCAGTGCGTGCGGTGGAAGTTTTTGCCACAAACCCGCCAACGTTTGATGCGTATCACCCGGTAAGCTTCATTATGCTTGCCGTATCGGTCACTGGGCTCATTTCGGCCTCGTTGCTTGGCTTAAGTCTACAAGCCCTCGAAAAGCGCATCGCGTCCCCGATCAAACTCAGTGGCTTAATGTTATTTATTGCTGTTATCGCCCCGTTTCTTAGTCTTGGCATGTTGCTCCCCGTGGCACCAGTCCTCGTCTCACTGGCGCTGATCAGCCTAGCTTTTCACTGTTGGCAAGCCGATAGCAGTGTCGACTTAATTTAAGAGGTTCTACGATGCGAATCAGCACACATTTAGCAAGATGGCAGCGTACAACCGCAGCAGTTATGGCAATTATTTCGGCTGTTTTATGGATCTATTTATTGCATTCGATCATGGTCAACCCGAGCCCGCTTTCATGGTATGAACAGCGTACGTTGGCGACTGGGCAATTCGCTTTGGCTGCGATCCTATTCATTGCCCAAATGATGGTGCTTGCTACGCTACACCAAAGCTTACGCAGCCACATCAACAGCACCGCCAGTAGACTGTTGCTGCTCGGGCTGATGGGTGTTTATAGCATCAATCTGATTGCCGGGATGATTTCCGTAGCAGCGAGAAATAACTTCATGCCCAGCTCAATTTGGCTTGTCAGCATGATCGTTGCCGTTATCCTCGCGCTTATTCTTGGTATCTACCTTGCCCTCAATAAAACCAGCCGATGGCTTCGCGTGAGTGGCTTTTGTTTTAGCCTGGGCATTGCAACTGCACTGTTTTTCGACTGGCTTACGCTAGTACTCATCATGGCCGCGTTTATTACCCTCTCTATTTATTTCTTAAAAGAAAGCGTACGTGCCGAGATTATTTAACTGCACTGAATTGGAAATGGATAACAAAGCAAATTTTGAATCAGCCTCTTTCGATAAATAAAACTTATCCACATGGCTGTTGAGTAAGAGCAACTCCTTGAATAAGAGGGATCACGTTTTGTGCCTCGTCTTGATATCGATTGTTCGAGTCCCATAAATCGACAGCATGCTGGATATTCAACCAAAATTCAGGCGAATTCCCAAAAGCTGCTGCGAGTTTAATCGCCATTGGAGCGCTTAAAGAACCACCATTGAGAAGATGACTCACGGTATTTCGGTGAACACCTAAAGCATCGGCGAGAGACTTTGAAGTGATCTCCAATGGTTCTAGGAATTCAGACTTGAGAATCTCACCGACAGTGAATGGCCGTCTCTTCGTTGCTCTCATAATTAACCTCGATACCTGTGTGGATCTAGATATACATCAACTGCATCTTGACCTGTCCAATTAAAAATTAACCGATATTTTTGGTTTACCCGAACTGCGCAGCTACCCGATAAACTGCCTTTTAATCGTTCAAATCGGTTGCCGGGAGGCGAGCGTAAGTCTGCTTCATTTGACGCTGCATCGATAATCTGTAGCTTCCTATAAAGCGCCCCAGTTAGCTTTGCTGGTATTAACGGACTTTTTCGATCGTCGACGTAAAAACTTTCTAACCATTCATCCCTGAATTCAATTGCCATGTGCACTATCCCATTGTGCAAGAATGGTTAGTATATTAACGCATAATCACGTTGTGCGCTAATTAGCCCTCTCGATTTCAGCAATCACTTACTTAAGTCATTATTTAACTGCAGCAAGAAGGTAATTCACGCGGGTATCGGACGAGGTGTGCCAGCGTTTGGTAAAGGGGTTAAAGGTTAGGCCGACGGGCTCCAATGCACGAAAACCGTGGGGTTTAAGCATAGATGAGAATTCTGCAGGGGTGACAAAGAAACGCCAATCGTGAGTTCCGCGCGGTAGCAAGCGCAAAACATATTCAGCGCCAACAATGCCAAACAGCCAAGACTTCCAGGTGCGATTTAACGTAGCCATCACAAACAAGCCGTC
>JAMCRH010000307.1:0-2945 GCA_023380515.1 Gammaproteobacteria bacterium
ACACCAAGTCGCCTAATAACATAGGCTCTAGTGGCACCGGCGACTCGAAGGGGAAAGATAAAACATTGGTAGGAGAGTTTAATTTTGATTTGCGGGAATTGTTACGACCGGCCGTGTTTATTCCGGAAAGTAAACGTCTGAACGTGTTACTCCGCGAATTTCGCGCTCGTCGTAATCATATGGCAATCGTTGTCGACGAGTATGGTGGTGTAGCAGGCATGATCACCATCGAAAACGTATTAGAACAAATCGTTGGTGAAATTGAAGACGAGCACGATGTTGACGATGATGCGCCGATTCTGCAACGTGATGAAAACACTTTTACCATTAAAGCACTGACTCCTGTTGAAGACTTTAACGAATATTTCGAAACAGAGTGGAGTGACGATGATTTTGATACCGTCGGTGGACATGTCGTGAATCAATTCGGTCATTTGCCCGGCCGGGGAGAGCAGGTCACCATCGGTCAGTTTGAGTTTACCGTGTTACGAGCAGATAAACGCCGCGTACATTTATTACGTATGGTGATATTACCCGAAGCAACTGATAGCGAAAGCGAAACAGAATAATGACAATCCCCGGGCATAAAGCTTGGCAAGGTGCGTTTGGTAGTTGGGCAGCATTAGTTGCCGGCGCCATTCTTCCGTTAAGCCTGTCACCTTTTCATTTTTATCCGCTAGCCATAATCAGCCTGCTGATCTTGTTTATGAGTTGGCAGCATGTCACACCAAGACAAGCTTTTTGGCGTGGCAGTCTGTTTGGCGCCGGTATGTTTGGTGTTGGCGTTTCCTGGGTCTATGTAGCCATCCATGTTTTTGGCCAGGCGAGTGTTTTTCTCGCAGGGTTACTGACAGCCTTATTTGTGGTTGCCTTGGGTTTAATGATTGGTGGGTTGGGGTGGCTACTCAAACGTCTCACCGGGCCAATCATATCCAGCAAAGATTTTCTGATTTTACTGCCTATAGGCTGGCTATCATTTGAATGGTTTAAGGCTTGGTTTTTAACCGGTTTTCCATGGTTGGAAGTGGGTACAGGACAGATTGAAGGTCCGCTTGCCGGCTTTATTCCATTAATTGGTGTACACGGCGCTTCCTGGTTAGTGGCTCTGACCGCAGGGTGTCTGGCTATTGTGATTAGCCAGCGTAAATGGCCACTAATATTATTCCCCGTAGTCATTTGGGGTAGTGCCTATACTTTGCAATCTGTTGATTGGACACAACCTACTGGTAAGCCTCTGAAAGCAGCATTGATACAAGGCAATGTGCCGCAGGAAATTAAATGGGATCCGCAACAATTGCGTAATACCTTGCAGCTTTATGCTGATTTAAGTCGTCAGAACTGGGATGCTGACATTATTGTCTGGCCGGAAAATGCGGCAACAGCGTTTTACCATCAAATTGATGAAGGTTATCTTGCTCCCTTGGGGCGCGAAGCTCGTGCCCAAAATACCGATATTATTCTTGGCCTGCCGGTGCTGGATGAAAATGGTGATGATTATTACAACAGCATGGTCAGTCTGACGGAAACACCTGTGTTCTATCACAAACGTCACTTGGTTCCATTTGGTGATTACGTACCATTTGAAACGCTGCGTGGATTAATCAAGTTTTTTGATTTACCGATGTCAGCCTTTGTCCCAGGTTCTGTCAATCAACCGCAGATGACGCTTGCCGGACAGCCTGTTGGTGTATCGATTTGTTATGAAGATGCATTTTCGTCAGAGGTGCTCGATACCGTGCCCGCAGCAACGATGCTGATCAATGCAACCAATAATGCCTGGTATGGCGATTCGTTTGCCCCGCACCAGCATTTACAGATCTCGCGCAGTCGTGGACTGGAAACTGGTAGACCGATTTTGCGGGTCACTACCAATGGTATTTCAGCGTTTATTGACTATAAAGGTAAAATCCAGAATCAAAGTCCTCAATTCGAACTAGCTGTGCTGGCCGGGGAAATTCAACCTCGAGATGGCAGCACTCCGTATGTTCGTTGGGGACAATGGCCATTGTTGATTAGTACTTTGTTGTTACTGGCCTTATGGGCGTATTATCGTCAACTTCAACGCCGTTTAGACCAATAATCTACTATGCAATTAATGACCATCCAGCGCATTCTGGGCATCTTGCTGAGTTTATTCAGTATTCCCATGCTGCCGCCTGTGCTGGTTTCCTGGTGGTTTGATGATGGTGCTGCAACAGCGTTTCTGACAGCGTTTGTCATCCTGGTTAGCGTTGGTTTGTTGTTATGGCTTCCTGCCAGAAAACATCGGAAAGAATTGAAGATCCGTGATGGTTTTATCGTCGTGGTGATGTTCTGGATTGCCTTGGGTTTTTCCGGGGCTTTACCGTTTTATCTGACTGAATCACCGCAAATGAGCATTACCGATGCGGTATTTGAGTCGATGTCGGGTTTAACCACGACCGGTGCGACGGTATTAGTCGGTTTGGATACGCTACCGCAGGCTGTATTATTTTATCGACAGTTTCTGCAATGGTTAGGCGGTATGGGGATCGTGGTGTTAGCCGTGGCCATTCTGCCTTTATTAGGTGTTGGTGGTATGCAGCTGTATCGGGCGGAAACCCCTGGACCGATGAAGGATGCTAAATTAACCCCACGGATTACCGAAACCGCTAAAGCACTCTGGTATATCTATTTAAGCTTAACCGTTGCTTGTGCCATTGCTTATCGCTGGGCGGGAATGACTTGGTTTGATGCCATTGGACATAGTTTTTCTACCGTCGCCATCGGTGGTTTTTCAACCCACGATGCCAGCATGGGATTCTTTAACAGCGCGACCATTGAGATGATTGCGGTGGCATTTATGCTGATTTCGGCGATGAACTTTTCGCTGCATTTTCTGGCCTGGCGGCATGGTAATACTGAATAAACTCAGCAAGATGCCCAGAATGCGCTGGATGGTCATTAATTGCATAGTAGATTATTGG
>JAMCRH010000307.1:2955-3637 GCA_023380515.1 Gammaproteobacteria bacterium
TGGCCTGGCGGCATCGCAGCTTGATGCACTATCTGCGTGATTCAGAGCTGAAGGTGTTTTTAAGCATTATGTTTATCATCTCGCTGATCACAAGCGTTTATCTGTATTTTACCGGTACGTTTGATGATGGTTGGACCTCAGCTCATCACGGTATTTTTCAGGCTGTTTCAATTGGAACAACAGCCGGCTTTACCACGACAGACTATTATTTATGGCCGGGTTTTCTGCCAATATTATTGTTAATGACCAGCTATATCGGCGGTTGTGCATTTTCAACTGGCGGTGGTATCAAAGTCATTCGAGCCATGTTGCTGTTCAAGCAGGGCTATCGTGAGGTTTTACGTTTAATTCATCCTAACGCGGTATTTGCTATCAAGGTCAATGGTAAGGCGCTACCGTCAAAAGTGGTTGGCGCCGTATGGGGTTTCTTTGCCTTATACGTTTTCTGTTTCAGCATTATGCATTTACTGTTGATGGCGACTGGATTGGATGTGGTGACTTCTTTTTCTGCTGTCACCGCCTGTTTAAATAACCTTGGTCCTGGCTTAGGCGATGTCGGGGCTAATTTTGGTCAGATAAATGCGACCTCTAAATGGATTTTATGTGTTGCAATGCTGTTGGGACGTTTGGAAATTTTCACTTTATTAGTGGTACTGACACCGGCATTCTGGCGACGCTAAAT
>JAMCRH010000308.1:0-1169 GCA_023380515.1 Gammaproteobacteria bacterium
CATTTTCCCCATCTTCCAACCACAGAGGGATGCTTTTTCTTAATGAACCAATCTGCTGGGGTGCCACTAAACTATACTCTGTGGCTAACCCCCGTATTTGATTTACCTTAGCTGTTCGCTGACGGACAAGATCGCTACGGATTCGGTGTAACGCTTGAATGTCTTGTTGCTCAACCGTTTTGATTGGAACAAATGACATCCCAGGTCGGCTAGAGGCCTCGCAAATGGGGGCGGCATCGTTCGCGTCATTCTTATTTCGTTTTACATAGGGTTTAACGTATTGTGCCGGTATTAATTTCACAGTGAAACCGGCTTCGGTTAACCTCCGCGCCCAGTGATGAGAGCCGCCACAAGACTCCATAGCAATTATGCAGTCCTGAGAGATGTTGAGCAGGATATATGGGATGAACTTAATCCGACTTAACTTTTTTATTAATACTGTTTTTTCGTCTGCGTCTACACCGTGAAGTTGGAAAACGTTTTTTGCTATATCGACACCAATACGTTTACTTTTCATCTGGGCTTCCTCTCGTTTGCTGTAGGCTTTATCAACCACAGTTTGGCACTCAATGCCGATGAAGGGGAAGCCCATCTCATTGATCGTGAACGCTTTTTGACCATTTAAACAGCTAAATAATCGATCGATTTGACGATCAGTCCTAGTCGTGATCATATACTCTCTTTTACGGAGAGCCGTGATGAGCCTGACTTTGCTGACTGACCACTTTGCCGACATTGAAGACCCAAGGCAAGCATCAAAAGTAACCTATGAACTGTTTGATGTCCTGTTTTTAACCCTGACTGCGGTCATTTCCGGCGCAGAAGGCTGGGAAGAAATCGAAGATTTTGGCCACCTGCGACTGGAATGGCTGAAAAAGTACGGTGATTTCAGTCACGGCATACCGGTTCATGACACTATCGCCAGGCTTGTTTGTCGTATCGACCCGCAAGCGTTCCATCAGCGATTTATCCAGTGGATGCAGGCGACCGAGAAACTCACTGATAAAGAAGTCGTTGCCGTTGATGGTAAGACGCTACGTCGCTCATACAAGCGCGACGACAGGCAATCCACATTGCACATGATAATTGCGTTTGCGACCAAAAACGGCGTAGTGCTAGGTCAACGACGAACCGATGAAAAGTCGAATAAGATTACCGCAGTACCTGAG
>JAMCRH010000308.1:1179-3085 GCA_023380515.1 Gammaproteobacteria bacterium
CCTGAATTACTTGAGCTGCTTGAGCTAGAAGGTGCGATGGTGACGCTCGATGCCATGAGCTGTCAAAAGCAAATCGTAAAGACCATAGTTAAAAAGAAAGCCGACTACTGCATTGCAGTGAAAAAGAACCAAAAATCGCTATATCAGGCGCTTCAAGATGCGTTTGAACTCAGTGACAGCAACGAATCTGGGCATCTTGAGCAAGAGCATGGTCGTGTTGAATATCGCGCCTACGATGTCTTATCGGCGCTTGAACTGCCAGCAAGCATGCGTTCAGCCTGGTCGTCGCTCGAGACCATCGGCCGTGCCACTTATTATCGGTTAGCGAATGGCAAAGAGCAGCTGCAGTATCGTTATTATATAAGCTCAGCACGCTTATCCGCTGAGCAGTTTGCCAGTACAGTGCGCGCCCATTGGGGCGTTGAAAACCGACTGCATTGGGTTCTCGATGTGACAATGCGAGAAGATGACTGCCCAATTAGTCGCGGCCATGCCGCAGATAACCTGGCTTGCTTCCGCCATGTTGCGCTGAACCAAATACGGCGCGAGAAGAGCATAAAAGCGAGCGTCAATCGCAAACAGAAGATGGCTACTATGAGCGAAGAGGTGCTGGACTTAATCGTGAATGCTTAAAAAAACGTTCACGCTCTCGCCCTGCGCCGCCGTTCAGGTTAGAACGGCGGCGTTTTTTAATTCGGTAATAATAAAAGCTTATTCGTCGATTTGCGTACGCAAGCCGCGACGAATTAATAATGCTTCAGTGGTCGGCTCTTGCCCGCGGAATTGAATATAAGACTCCATCGGTGGACGGGAATTCCCCACTTCTAAAATATTACGGCGATACATGCCGCCATTTTCGCGCGTTAAACCACCTTGTGTTTGCATATAAGCAAAGGCGTCCGCGGCGAGAATTTCGCTCCACATGTAGGCGTAGTAACCGGCAGAATAGCCGCCGCCGATAGAGTGATTAAAGAAGGTCGACTTATAACGAGGTGGTACCGCTTGCATATCAACACCATGTTTCGCAAGCGCTGCTGCTTCAAACGCCTCAACGTCTTGCTCACCCGCATCAGCGCCCAACATATGCCATTCCATATCGAGGAACGAGGCAGCGATATACTCAAGGGTATCAAAACCTTGGTTAAAGCTGCGCGAAGCCATTACCTTTTCCAACAATTCCTCAGGAATCGGCTCTCCCGTTTGATAGTGCTTCGCATAGTTGCTGAGTACATCAGGGTATGCCGCCCAATCTTCCTCAAAGGTTGAAGGGAATTCAACGAAGTCACGCGACACCGAGGTGCCCGCTAAGGTTGGATAATGCACCTTCGAGAACATTCCATGAATACCGTGGCCCATTTCGTGGAAGATTGTGGTGACATGGTCATAACTGATCAGCGTAGGTTCACCGTCCGGAGCTTTTGGAATGTTCATCACGTTTACAACCACAGGCTTTTTATCCAATAAACCGGATTGGCCGACGAACGAACTCATCCATGCACCACCGCGCTTGCCTTCACGTGCAAAGTAGTCAGCATAGAAAAGGTAATGGCGCGCTTGCCTTCACGTGCAAAGTAGTCAGCATAGAAAATTGCCATACTGGAGCCGTCATGATCGAATACTTCGTAAACTTCCACGTCAGGGTGATATGCGGGAAGATCGTGACGACGCTCAAAGGTAATTCCGTATAAACGGTTCATGGTATAGAACACATCGTCGTGGAGTACGCGATTGAACTCAAAGTACTGACGAACTTCGTTTTCGTCCATGTCATAAAGTTCTTGGCGAACTTTCTCAGCATAGTATTCCCAGTCCCAGGGTTGGACCTCAAAATCGCCGCCTTCGAGGGCAATCATGTGCTCAATATCGGCTTGCTCACGCTGGGTATTGGCAACAACAGCCGGCAAGA
>JAMCRH010000309.1:0-6513 GCA_023380515.1 Gammaproteobacteria bacterium
GTGTGGACTGAATGGGGTTGGCGTTTTAATGCGAGTGTGTCAGCCGCGAGCTCGATGACACCCGTAGCTTCTTTGCACCATGCAATTCGATACGGGCGCAACACTTGCTCACGAATAACCTGCCCGACATCATTCAACCAAACCAATTGCAGAGACTCATGTAAGAAAAAACTGTGGACGACCCGACAATTCGGCAGCCAGATTCCACTGCAACGTTCACCAGCCCGACCACGATGTCGTTGGCGCCAGCCAAACAAGCGTGGGAAGAATCGCCGTGCGACCCGCAGGTAGCCAATAAACAACCAATGCTCTTGTTGTCGAACAGCAAAGTTGGCAAAACTGCCGTACTCCCGCAAGCGCACATCACAATATTCATCACGATTTTTCATAACCCCTCCATGGGCGCAGCCCTATTAGGTCTGCCACATAACTTTGGCGGCAATAATGCCAATAAATGGCAACATAGTTGCCGGAAAAACAAACACAATTAAGGGTAATAACAACCGCACGGGAAGCTCCTGAGCTTGCTGTTCAACTTCTTCGGCTAAGGTTTGCCGAAATGACGCAGCTTGCTCCCCCAATAACCCCGACAGCGCTCCTCCATGCTGACTCGATTGAATCAACATGGTGACAAACATACTCACTTCGGCCACAGGATTACGCTGACGAAAGTTTTGCATGGCGTTAACCCATGGTTCACCGGTCCGCACTGCCGCCACAACTAAACGTAATTCTTGCTGTAACGCATTTTGGCGGCCTTGTGAAAGTAATTGCTGCATCGCCGCCATCAACGGCAAACCTGCGGTTAATAGCATCGCCAAAAGCTCCATCATGGCCGGTAATTGACAACGCACCCGATGCAAGCGCTGTATTCGAAGTTGCCGAGCATCGAGCGCTTTAAACACGGCCATGCCGATTACCATGAGCACAAAACTCAAACAACCCGCAGCTAGCATGGTCACCAGCACCAGTAACATTACAGCGCTACCTCAATTTTAAGCAGACGCTGCATCAGCCAATGACCACCGCACAACATCACCACAAGGAGTGCCGCTAGTCCCCAACCAATGGGATGTTGACTCAACTGTTCGAGCGACTCACCTTCAATTCCCCACAGCACAAGTAGAATAAATAAAGGCATGGCCGTCATCACTTTGCCCTGCAAACGGCCCTGCGCGCTCAGGCTTTTGATGCGTTGCTCAAGCTGTTGTTTGCGACGCAGTGTTTGCGCCAAACTATCGAGCAACTGTGCTTGCTTTCCACCAAGTGATTGGCCATGGTCTAGCGCGAGGTAAATTCGATGCAAATCGTCAGACGGATAGAGCTCGGCGAACGCCTTAAAGACCACAGGCAAGCTTTTCCCAAGGCGCAACTGGCGACTAATAATCTGTAATTCTTGCCCCAGTGGCGCGGTCATCTCTGCAGCGGCAAACGCAATGCCTTGTGCAACAGTACCGCCACTTCGTAGCGTCGTTGATAGCAACGTTAACATGGCCGGTAATTGTCGCGTGACATGTTGCTGGCGACGCTTTTGCATGCGCTTATAGCTTTGCCAAGGTAGTACGATCCCCAGCACGGTTAAAACCCCTAAGCTCCACCATGAGTCAAGAAAAAAACTCGCAACGAAAATGACTATACTGAGCAAAATGAACCAGATCAAAACTAAGTCGCGAACTCGTACGAACAAGAACAGAGAGGTTAAGTTGTTCTGCCAGCGCTGTTCGTAATGCTGGCGGTAGTCATGCAACAACCCGCGCACCAACACCGCCACAATAAAACTGAGACTGGCAGCCATGAGCGCCGCTGCCAACGTCGCTTGCACCAACTCAGTCATGGGCACTCACCTGCTGTAACCGGGCAATCATTTCATCACGCTGGTCATTCGGTAATTCATCAATAAAACTTGGTATTTGCCCGGTCCACTCATGGTTATCGCTTGCTTGGTTGTAACGAATAATCTCGGCTAACTGCATGACGTCGCCGGCTTGCCCGCGTACTTCCGTCAAACTGCTGACCACCCGTTTACCATTCGCTAATCGACAAATCTGTACAATCAGTTGAATCGCACCGGCGATTTGCTGCCGCACTGCATACAACGGCAAATCTAATCCAGCCATCAGTACCATAGTTTCAAGCCGACTGAGTGCGTCACGCGGGGTGTTTGCGTGCAACGTTGTCATCGATCCTGCATGACCAGTATTCATCGCCTGCAACATATCAAGGCTCTCACCACCGCGACACTCGCCGACGACAATTCGATCGGGCCGCATCCGCAGCGCATTCATGACGAGCTGCCGGATCGACACTGCCCCCGCACCTTCTTGGTTGGCCGGGCGGGCCTCTAAACAGACTAGGTTTTCGTGGTGCAACTGCAGCTCTGCAGCGTCCTCAATCGTGATCACCCGTTCACCTGGATGAATATGGTCCGCCAACACATTGAGCAAGGTAGTCTTGCCACTCCCAGTGCCGCCGCTAATGACAAGGTTCTGACGCTGCTTCACACCAATTTCGAGCAATTCGGCTAACAGCGGCGAAATGCTGCCAAACTCCACAAGATTTGCCATGAATATCCGGTGATTGCTGAACTTTCGAATTGTTAAGCAAGCCCCTGCGACAGCTAACGGAGGTAACACGGCATTGACCCGTGAACCGTTCGCCAATCGTGCATCCACCATCGGCGAACTCGCGTCAATTCGGCGCCCGAGAGGTGCCACAATGCGTTCAAGTACTTGGCGCAGCGCGGTTTCATGCATAAACTGCACCGGACTCAGTTGCAAACGACCCGACTGCTCAATAAATATTTGGTTATAGCGATTGACCATAATTTCTGAGACCGTTTCGTCTCGCAGAAGTCCTTCGAGCGGACCAAGTCCAACGACATCATCTAAAACACGTTGCGTAAGTTGCTGCTCACTCTCTTCAATTTGCCAATCCCGGCCTTCACGTAATTGTTCACGTAAGCCCTGGCGCACAAGATCTCGGAGTGCGTCATCATCGAGTTGCATAACATCAGTTTGATGTAAATTTAAAGCCGCAACAGTTTGCGTTAGTAGTTCTGCATAGGTTTTCATTGGCGCTCCTTTGCCGTATTTATGCCCTTCTTACTGCCTATCGAAATCGAATCAACGCTCTTCCATGCCGGTACAACCGAGAGTTTGAAACAGCGACATAAACTCTTGCTGCTGTTCCCGTTGCAGTTTCTGTTGCCGTTGTACTCGGCTCACATTGCGCGGTGTGACAAACACCACGACCTCCGTGTGTTGCTGACTATAATCCTCTGCACTGAGTAAATTACTGCCCGTTCCAGGGCCACTCATTGCACCGGGTAAACCACTTCGTGTTGAACTTTCTTCATAGCTAATTAGGCCTGCCACAACTAGCGTTTCGCCATCGGCAACCGTCACAGTTGTCTCGGTTCGACGACTGCGCAAACCCGGGACTCCTTGTACGGCAACGCTTAAGTCAGGATGACTTAATTCACTTATCAGATGCGTGCGGATTTGTTGATCGGCAAGTAACTCCGGCAGAACATGCAGCTGAACCCCGTAGTTTTTGAAGGTCACCTCCGTTTGTCCAAGCGCATTAGTTTGTGGTACCGGGATTTCGCCGCCAGCGAGAAAGGTCGCTTGCGTACCACTCTCAACACGCAAACGCGGCGTCGCTAGGACTTTCCCAGCACCACGCTCTTGCACGAGCTGCAGCACACTCCGCAAGCTCGCCATCCACCCTAGATAGCTACGTTGACCGCGGCCAAGCTCTTGCAACAAATCGCTATCACCAGGGACTAAATTCAGATCCATAGCGCTTTCAACACGCCAAATATCCCCGCCAACACCGTCCGCGAGCACACCAAATACCGGGCCTGCTGCGGTTTGCTGCCAACGTAAACCGAGTTGCTGCAACCAGCGCGTACTGACTTCATACACTTGTACTTCCAGTTCAATCACTTCGGCAATTTCTGGTGTGTAATACAAGCCATGTAGATCCAGTTGACTATGTTGTTGCTTAAGCTCTGTGAACTGTGCAAGCTCATGAGCACTCACTTCACCACGCAAAAATAAATAGCCGTCGTCCCATTGGCTAGTCACTACACCAAGTTCAGACAGCTCGCTTTGGTCGCGTTCGCGGCTACTTAAAATCGCTCTTACTTGGCGCTCAAGCTGCCGGTCCTGGCGAGCAACAACCCGCACGCGTTGCGTATGACGAACACCTTTATTGGTCCACCACCAGAGATCGACTTCGCCAACTTGCAGAGCAAGAATGAGGAGCTCTCGCTCATTCATTAAACGCGCTTCAATAATGTCTGTGCGAGCTAATGCAATCCGTTGAATTTGATCCCGACTAACAATCAATTCAGCACTATCCACGACGAGACTGAGCGTGGCTGGGTCATTTTCGCTTGCTGCAACTCGATTAAGAATGACCAGCAAAACAATCACCACGGCGACGATTCCAATGCTGTGCTTACGTGCTTGTTTTGAATTTGCCGGCGCTGTCCCTTTCTTGTCTTGCATCCTTTCTACCATCCTATGTCTGTTGTAGGCTGCGTTTGTGAACTCGGAAATATCCATTCAACTGTCGGATTGCCTTGCAAGCGACGTGGCGAGCCACTTTCATGTTGGCGCGGTCGCAAAAAAACCTGCAATGTTTGGTTATGATACGCTTGGTGAAAACGCATCACGTCGGTCAGCGGGATGGCCACAGTAATCACATTCATGCCGCCGCGTTGCTCACCATCCTGCAAGCGACCATCAATTGCTAATACCTCTAAAGCCGACGCTAGAAGCTGGGTGCCGCCCGGAGCATCGGTATAAAGATCAATGCGGTCACCAATATGCAAAGCATTACCATGATGGTCTTCATCGTTGACCCGAAAGCTAAACGCTGTTTGTTGTTCACCCAAACGGCTACTTAACCTGTGATCGAGATAAGGCAATAAATGAATTCGCTGCAGCGGACGACCTGCAACTAAGTCAGTCGTTAAGTCTGTCCGCAACACACGTCCTATGATCGATTCAGCATCTTGCGCGAGGATCGCATCTGCCGCGAGTGCATCAGGGTTCACCTGCCGCACCCGCATATTTTTCGCGGTTAGTTGCTCCCCGGCAGCCAGCGCTTGCGCAGGAACAACAACGGCCACTCGTTCATTGGCGGTCTGCAGCGTTTGATAGTCGCGGCGATATTGTTGTTGAAGATCCATTTCCGTTTGTCGCAAGTAGTTTTGCAAAACAAACCATGCAAATAGTGCCGCTAGAATGCCAACGAACAATGGAATCAAAAGCCACAGTTTGCTTTTTAAACCAGCAACAAGCTTCATTACGGAGTTCCAAGTGTATGGGTTAGCCAGACCACACCAGGCTCTTGCTCCCAGCCGACCACCGAGTACACACCACGCTCGGTTAGATAACTCAGCACAAAGCTGCCCTGATATCGATCATGAATATGAATTGGTCCAATGGCTTCTTCTTGCATCTTGTCGATGGCTTCGTAGTAATGGGTCGCCAGTGGGCGGTTGGATAGCTCACTGCGCACTTCACCCGAATGAGAGTTGTACACATACAACTCATCACCGTGGTGTTCATCTTCAGTGAGCAAGGTTTCCGTCCATAACAAATTGTCATCATGCCACATCAGGGTTAGCATAAATCTCTCGCCCAAACAGTCGACTCGTTGTGTATCGGAGCTTGGTAAAATCAAGCAGTCGTGCGTTCCGCTCATAAGTTGTAATAGTGGCTCTGTGCGTGATTTCAGTAGCCAAATACGAACGTTTAGGCCAAACACCTTCGCAATATCGATAAGCTTCTCGGTCACCAAAGGTTGCGGTAAATACGTCGGTCTATCGGATTGCAACTGTGCCTGAGCAGCGCCAATCAGCACGAACACCCCACAGCACGCACTCAGCACAAAACGGGTCGTCTGTTTGAATCGCATAGTCTACTCCTTTAGTTACAGTTGACGTTTTGACAACGCGCATGAGCTGGCACCACATCCACATCAACATGCCCCAGCCGCAGTTGATCTGGGCTAAACTCTCGAGCGAACGGGATTAATCCGAGAATAGATTGAATTTGTTGAAAGCCAATTTGATTTAGAAAATCTGTGGTAGTCAGTGCTTTTGGTCGGCTACTTAAATGTGCCAAACTCTGCGGTTGCCACGCATTGCTAAGACGACTGAACCTTAGCCATGACTGTTCCTCATCTTCGTGTTTTAACTCTGCCACAGCCAAATTGTTCGTTGGTAATGAAAACCCGCGCTGTATGCTCAACAGATCCCAAACCGGAGCGATCAAATTGGCAAAGGCATAATTACTACTTGTTCGATAATCCAGCTCGTAGTCGTCTCCCACGGCTAACCGAAACTCTTTTTCGTAATCCTCAAGCTCTAAGTTTTCGAGTCCTGCGGCACTGCGCAAAGGTTGATCTGCAAGAATGACGGGCAACAATTCTTGCCCGCGCCAGCGCTTGGCTAAACTTTGTTCAACATGCGGCATTGACACCAACAGTAATAATCCG
>JAMCRH010000309.1:6626-20347 GCA_023380515.1 Gammaproteobacteria bacterium
CACGAGTTTGCCATAACGCATTGTGAATATTGGCCCGTTCATTGCGTCCATCACGCCGTTGCCAAAACTGCTGCGGACGCGAAAAATAAAGCTGCTGCCGACCCGCGCCCCAAATCACTGGAACAAACGTCTCTGCTTCCCCCTCATTATCGGCATGCGCTGTCTCTGGTTGTTTAGAACGGACAACTAGGGTGATTTGAGGTTCGCGGTCACTATTGCTCAAGCGATAGAAGCTAGGGATTCGGTGTCCTACACCTAAGTTTCGACCAAATCGTCCCGCTTCGGCACTGGCACGCCGGTTAAACCGATAACTTTCACCAAACCCAGGTGTTCGACCACGACTAGGTAAACGTTGTTGAAAGAAGGCCGACCCACCCCCCATCGGGGCTTCCTGCCAACGGTAAATGGCATTCACATGAAACGAAAAAGTATCGACACTTTGCCATTCAATGCGACCAAGTAAATTCTTTACATCTGATCCACCGGCTTTATGTGCATAAATAATGGGCGCGGCATCAAATAGTCGATAGGTTCGCCGTTGGCTAAACGGATCACGGCTCTCCATCGCCATCCGCACGTAGTCATTTTGGTCCGTCGGCGCGGACGTGCGCGTTTGCATCCGTAGCCACAAGTATTCAATGTCGAGCAATGTCTGATGATTAAACATGAACAGCTCAAGCTCCGGATCATTCTCTTCAACCACCTGCGTCGCTGTTGCGATGGTGCTTAGCAAACTGGCTTGATGAAACGTGAATTGTGCCAATTGCAGCATTTGTACCGTGGTTTGCTGAACTAGAATTAAGCCATACATCGTTCGCTCCATAGGTACACGCAAGCGGTCGACTGCCATGGCCATATTACGCGTGACAATATTCACACTTGGAATCCAGGACGTATAAAGTGCAATTCGCCCCATGCTGCGGCGTGTCATGTCGTACCAAGTGTGGATTCCCATTAACTGCCCAATGACAATTTCATTTGCCAACATGGCCCGATTAGTAATCCCTTTGAAATTCAGATCCCGAGCAGCAATAACGGCGACACTTTCCGCTGCGTACTCGGCCACTTGTGTTGCTGCCGACTGTTTTTGCAGCTGACTGGTGAGCTGCACTGTTAACAGCACAGTCACCAGTAAGCCGGCAAACAACAAAGTCATCGCAACGAGATAAAAACCTCGGCTACGTGAACTCAGGCGCATGCTTAGTTACCCGAATGGGTACCCTCGTCATAATTACCGAGCCCATAGTTTTGATTGGCAGTGCTTGATGCGGTATTCGCCGCTTGTTCTGATTGACGAATCTGTTGATCCGCAGACTGTCCTGAAATCTCTTTCGCGACCCCAGCCATTTGCGTGCGCACCGTTTTACCAAAAAACGAATACACCCCAATGGCGGCGACCACGACCAGAGCAAGAACAACAATGTATTCCGTCATCCCTTGACCGCGTGCGTAACGAGCGGTTTTAGGACGACTTTGAGTACGACTTTGAGAACGAGATTGATGAACTAGAGATGATTGCATAGCGCCTCCGTGGCACGGTAGTTTTCCGTCACTTAATTTCCCATTAAACCAAGCCATCATGGCCGGTGAAAGAGAGCTTAGAGAACGCTATGCAAAAAAGAAAGTGCTTGACCGCGTTTTAATCGATTGCCAAGTATTTATGTAATTGAACCGATAATCGCCAGTTGCGTTGACGGCATACTTTCATCGCTAATTCGGTCGCATGTGGGCGCTGGCTAATAGGCTGCAAGCAAATCACAGTGCCCGGTTGTACTGGGCAATCCAATAGCAGTTGATCAAGCTGCTCGATGTGCTTCTTCATCGCCACTGGGTATTTCACTTCATTTGCACGCAGCATAGCGTCGGCACGCACGTCCAAGCCACCCGGCATATCCACTTTCGGCGAGACCGTCACCCATGTTTGCGGACTAGTCAGTACTTCAAAGGTACCGCTCGTTTCAATTTGGAGCCGATAACCAGCTGTCTCAAGTACTGCTGCAAGCGGGCGTAAATCGTACATACAAGGTTCACCACCGGTTATCACAACATGTTTAGCAGTAAAGCCTCTGGCCCTAATTTGGGCGAGGATATCTTCGCTAGTCACCTCGGCAAAATTCGCACTGGCCTGCTGTTTTGCAAGTACATCGGTGATCGCAATCCGATCGCTGTCGTTCATCTCCCATGTGTGTTGCGTGTCACACCACGGGCACCCAACCGGACAACCTTGGAGCCGAATAAAGATGGCGGGCACGCCGGTGTAGACACCTTCGCCTTGAATTGTTTCAAACAATTCATTAATTGGGTAAATCATAACGCTCCTGCGGCTTCTGTCTGCGACTTGAATCAGGTAAACTTTGATTATACGTGAGTCGGTATGGTGGGAGCAAAAAGATGCAGGAAAAATCTCAAGGTAAGAAAAAAGCAGTGGTTATTTATTCTGGAGGTATGGACTCATTTACTGTCCTGCACCGTGCGCTTGCCGATGGATTCGAGGTTTTTCCACTATCATTTCACTACGGACAACGCCATAGCAAAGAACTCGACTGCGCTGCCGCTGTGTGCACGGCGCTTGGGTTAGAACACAAGCTTGTCGATATTCGCAGCATCAATACCCTCCTGGCGGGCTCGGCGCTGACCGATGACATTGATGTTCCGACTGCCGATTACGCTGAAGGTAATATGAAAGCGACTGTGGTTCCGAATCGCAATATGATTCTATTGTCACTGGCCATTGGCTATGCTGTGTCGATTGACGCCGATGAAGTCTATTACGGTGCTCACTCAGGTGACCACGACATTTACCCAGATTGTCGACCCGAGTTTGTCGAAGCGATGAATCAAGTAAGCCAACTCGCTAATTATAAAGCGATTCCAGTGCGCTCACCCTACTTGTATAACAGTAAAGCCGATATTCTCGCTGACGGTCTGCGAATGGGTCTAGATTATGGTCAAACATGGACCTGTTATAACGGTCGCGACCTCGCCTGCGGGCAATGCAGTGCTTGTCGTGAGCGCCTAGGGGCATTTGCAGCGCACCAGTTAACCGATCCGCTGCAATACGAATAAGCGTTCGCGCCGGGTTTTTAAGCGCGGCGCGCCAATAAAGTTTGCACATCCTGCCAACGTTGACTCGCTTGGAGACTTGCCAGCGAGTCATAGGCGCTCTGCCCTGACAGTATTTTTACTGGATTACGCGGCGTGGTTGGGAATTCAACCGTGTCGAGGACCACTTGTGCTTGCGCCTGATCATTACATACCAGCAATAAATCACAGCCTGCGGCCAATGCCTTTTCTGCTCGTTGAGTAATATTGCCAGCGACGGTGGCCCCTGCCATTAACAAGTCATCACTAATAATCACGCCTTGAAAGCCGAGATCATTGCGCAAGACTTTTTGCATCCAGAAGGTCGAGAAACCGGCTGGATCTGGACACACTTGCGGGTAAATAACATGAGCAGGCATCAACGCCTGAATATGTGGCAGTAATTCAATAAAAACTTGTGTGTCATGCTGGAGAATGTCTGCTAAAGGCCGGTCGTCGACAGGAATATCGATGTGCGAATCCGCCACGACAGTGCCATGTCCCGGAAAATGCTTCCCTGTCGTGCGCATGCCCGCTTCGTGCATCCCCCGCATAAATGCAGCCGCTAACGGCACAATTGCGGCACTGTCGACACCAAACGAACGATCACCAATAACAGAGCTAGGTCCATGGACGTCGAGTACTGGCGCAAAACTGTGATCGACACCACAAGCTAATAATTCACTGGCCATTAACCAACCGAGTTCACGCGCATAGGCTGCATTCCGTGCCGGCTGTTCAGAATAACTTGCAAGGGTTGCCATTGCTGGGATTGGACTAAATCCATCGCGAAAACGCTGAACGCGACCACCTTCATGGTCAACAGTAATCAATACATCTCGGCCTGCAGCTTGTCGAATTGCCCCAGTTAGTTCGGTTAATTGCGTCGGGCTTTCATAGTTCCGAGTAAATAAAATAACCCCTGCAACCTGCTCATGACGCAAGATAGCTTCGTCTTGCGCACTTAGCTCTGTACCTTCAATATCGAGAAGCAACCCAGTTTGAAACATAAAAATCCTATACTTAACAAATGCATGCTTATTGTCAGACTAATTTGAATAAGCACCAAATTGAACGAAAACTGTTATTTCAAAGTATCTTAAAAGTGACTATGCTTAGAGCAAGGACGTTCCTAGCATGTACGGGCGCTACGAAAGTGCCGGTATATGAAAAGGTTATAGACAGTGAATCTTACACCAGAATTGCGGTCTATGTTGTAAAGACTTTGCCAGCGAGATAATTGCCATGTTAACAGCCAAACGATTTCTACTCACAGCCCTTAGTGCCGGCCTCTTAGCCGCCTGCGGCAGCGATTCGGTCTTAACTGGAGATTCTCCCAATCTCGGTAATGCGCAGTGCTCGGTGGTTGGACAGAACCAGCAACTCCTCAGTTTCATGGAAAGCCGCTATTTGTGGCTAGACGACATGCGTCGTAACGTGAACCCAGCGAATCACGGGAGTATTTATCAAATGCTCGATGCACTGCGTGCTCCCCAAGATATTTTCTCGTTTATTCTAACAGAGAGTGAGTATCGCGAACGCTATGTTGATGCCGTCTTTTTTGGGTTCGGCTTCGGTCGCCGCGATCGAATTGACCTCGGTGTCGTGCAAATCACCTATGTGTACGAAAATTCACCGATTGCCCAAGCTGGCGTCCGTCGTGGCGATGAAATTACTGCAGTGAATGGTGTGAGTATGGCCACTTGGTTTAATCGCATTGCGAATGGTCAAGCAACGATGACCGACGTTTTCGGACCAAACCAAGACGGCGTTCAGCGCGAATTTACTTGGCGGCGCCCTGACGGCACTGTGCTCACCGAAACAGTGCGTAAAACCCAAGTTGAAACTAACACAGTCATGGCTGTCGAACGCTTTCAAGTGGACGACAAACAAGTTGGCTACTACGTCTTCGATAGCTTTATTAATCGCTCTGAGGACGATTTAAATGATGCTTACGACCAGCTTATTGGTGTTGACGAGCTGGTCATCGACTTACGCTACAACGGCGGTGGCTTGGTTCGCGTCGCGAATCAACTTGCCAGCCAAGCAAGTTGGAACCAAGTCGACGGCGAAATCTTCTTAACCTACCAGTACAATCGGAATTTTAACGACGAAGACTTTTATTTTAACCTCGGTGCTGGTATCGAGCGCTTAAATTTAGATCGCGTTTACGTGCTCACCACAGGCGCAAGTTGCTCGTCCTCTGAGTTAGTGATTAACTCGCTTAGTCCATTTGTGGATGTCGTCACGATTGGCCAGCCCACCTGTGGTAAGCCAGTAGGTCAGCAACCGGGGCAAATATGCGACAAAATCGTTTTCGCAATTACCTTCCAAACTGTCAATGCAGAAGGTGAAGGTGATTACTTTGATGGTTTACCAGTGACCTGCCCTGCCAGTGACACTATTGTTGGAGATTGGGGAGTCGTCGGTGACCCATTACTCGACGGCGCACGTTACCACATCGCGAACGGTCAGTGTCCCGGCAGTTCAGGCGACGGCCCTATGAATGGCGTGATGGCTCTGAGTGACGACGAAACTGTGCAACGGGACGTGCCAGAGCAGTGGCAAGAGCACCCATTAATGTGGAAATGGCGTCACGAACACTAATCCAATCACAAGGATTCGAGACGGTTTAGTGAGAGAAATGAAAGTAAAAAGCCGTGGTCACAGTCATTGTGTCCACGGCTTGTTTTTTGGGAGGAACAAGTAGGTCACTCGCCCCAACCAGCTTGGTTAGTCGTCGTTAAATACAGTCTCGCGGCACATAACGCCCGTCGCGCATCGCATCGAACTCAAAACTGTCGACAGCAATTGCTCGCTGCCGGAGTCGCTCAGCAACAGCAAGGCGTTGGCCTTGTTCTGCGGTGATGACTTCGCCAGCAATGGCTGCTTCCACAAGGCTATCCCCAACCAAGTTCGCATCGATGACACCTTGCTTTTGCGCTTTATACACTTTCTTAAATACCGCTTCATTATCGTGCATATGCTGAAACGCTAGTTCCATGTGACCAGTCACATCCGCTTCGTCGTCTCGCCAATAGGTTAAAAACGTATGGCGTTCACGTAAAACTCCGGGCTCCATCATAGCGTTAGCAATACCTTGCGCGTACTCATCCGCTGGTCGGTCGTAACGATTACCCCATGGGAAAACCAATAACGAGAGAATGCGTCCTAACCATTTTTTCGGAAAGTTTTTGAAGAAACCGCGAAACGCTTGCCCGATCAAATGGAGCTGCAATTGCATGGCATAGTGGACAAAGGGCAAGTCCGCAACTTGGCGCCCATCGTCTTCGAATCGCTTTAAAATCGCTGAACCTATGTATAAATGACTAAGAACATCACCAAGGCGCGCCGAAATCATTTCCTTGCGCTTAAGGTCACCGCCCATCGTCAACATCGATACATCGGCGCAGAGTGCGAGCGCGCGGCTCATACGTGATAACTGCTGATAATAGCGGATAGTCTCGCCGCCTACTGGTGCATTCGCGAAACGGGCGCCAGTTAGGCCATGCCACAAACTCGCAAAAACGTTACTGGTGGCAAAGCCAATATGTTTGATCAGCAGTTGATCAAAGCTACGTAATCCAGCTTCTTCATCGGCATCTGCTGCAGCTTCCATTTCCGCCAAGACATAAGGATGACAGCGTGTGGCCCCTTGGCCAAAGATCATCAGATTGCGAGTCAAAATATTCGCACCTTCAACGGTGATCGAAATCGGGATCCCCATATAATTGGAGGCAAGATAATTCATTGGCCCCATTTGAATCCCTTTACCCGCGTGCACATCGAGACCATCGTTAAGAACTTGCCGCCCCATCTCAGTCATGTGGTATTTAGTAATTGCCGTAATGACTGAGGGACTGTAACCCTCGTCAAGCGCAGTAAGCGTTAGGCGACGCATGGACTCAATACTATAATTCAAGCCACCTATTCGCCCCATTGCTTCTTGCACGCCCTCAAACTTGCCAATCGGCAAACCGAATTGCTGACGAACATAAGCGTAAGCGCCGGTTAAACGCTGAACATTGTGCCCCGTTGCTGTCGCAAGCGCTGGCAACGAGATACCACGACCGGCCGACAAACATTCCACCAACATTCGCCAGCCCTTGCCTGCATAGTCAACGCCACCAATAATCCAGTCGAGCGGAATAAATACGTCTTTGCCGTAGGTCGTGCCATTCATGAAAGCTTGCATCAATGGTAAATGGCGGTCGCCAATTTCAACACCAGGGTGACTGGTCGGAATTAACGCGCAAGTGATACCGATTTCTTCTTTTTCACCAATCAGTTGGTCTGGATCATAGAGTTTAAATGCCAGTCCCAAAACAGTAGCAACGGGTGCGAGAGTAATATAGCGTTTGCTCCAATTGAGCTTGATACCAACCACTTCTTCACCATTAAACTCGCCCTTACACACGACGCCCGTAGCTACTGTTTTGGGCGCCCGTATCGGGTATTCCGCCTGCGTCTGAGCCTGCTTCTGGGCCGGTTAAGGCAAAACATGGTATTTCCTTGCCTTTCGCTAATGCTGGCAACCAATGTTCCTTTTGTTCCATCGTGCCATAGTGGGTCAGTAGTTCACCGGGACCGAGGGAGTTGGGCACCATAACCGTCACTGCTGCTGAAAGCGATCGGGTGGCAATTCGCGATACAATGTGCGAATTGGCGCTTGCCGAGAAATCTAACCCGCCGTACTCTTTACCGATAATCATGGCAAAGAACCGGTGCTCTTTTAAATGCGCCCATACCTCAGGCGGCAAGTCATGCCCCTCGGTATTAATTTTGAAGTCGTCGAGCATGGCGAGTAACTGCTCAAGCGGTCCATCGATAAAGGCTTGCTCGTCGGCCGAAAATTGGTGTGGTTTGGTTTTTAGCAGCTTAAACCAGTCTGGGCGACCGGAAAAAAGCTCACCATCCCACCAGACGTCTCCTGCTTCCATCGCCTCACGCTCAGTTGACGACATGGGTGGTAGAATCGTCTTGAAAATCCGGAATACTGGTTTCGAAATCAGGCTCCGGCGAATATCAGGTACGCCAAACACAATCAGCGCGGCGACCAATAAAATAAGTAATATGGACATAATGCAACTCCTTCAATGCCCTTGCGCAATAGGTCTAATTTAAATAATAGCCTAGTTTTTCGCTTCTGGATCGACCGCAGCAATGCCCGCGGCAACGAATGGTAGTAACTTGAGAAAGGTTTCTTCAGCTTGCGTCGCTTCACCAAAGTCAGCCAACGCAATTTCACGTAATGCTTGACCTGACACCTGCGCAAACAGCATAGCGCCCAAACTAAAATGCAAACGCCAAAACAGTGTTTTGCGACTCAAATGTGGGTTAGCCGTTTGAATCATCTCAAAGAAACGCTGCACGACATGACCATAATGAGTCATAGTAAATTTGCGCAAATGCCCTTGAATTTCACTGTAAGCATAGCCGAGTAGACGCAAATAAATAACCGGGCCGTCGAGACGGACTTGGCGCAATGCAATTAACGGCTGAGTTATGCACGCCAACACATCGGTCGTGGTGTACGTTGACTGCTCTCCAAGTCGCTGCAACTCAGTTTCTAGCGCTGGCATGAACACCATCTGATAGCGCGCCATAACCGCCTGAATTAACGACTTTTTGGACCCAAAATGGTAATTCACCGACGCTAAGTTAACGTCAGCCTCAGAAGTAATTTGTCGCAGCGATGTTTGCTCGAAGCCATGTTCGGAAAACAGCTTCTCTGCCGCTAGAATGATTTTGTCTTTGGTTTTGACCACGACGCGTGGCACCTCGCATTTAAAACGTACGTTTAATTTAGCTTGAATTTAACGTACTTCAGAGGTACCAGCAAGTCCGATGTGCATGAGCCCTGAGCTAGAATACTTAGGGCTTTGCTGTTCTTTGATACGATTACTGGGCGGCCGAAGTATCTAATACTGGGAATGACTTGACTAACTCATCGACTGCCTGCATTTGTTTTAAATAGGCCGGTAGCTTATCTAGTGGCAACGCACAAGGTCCATCACATAAGGCTTTATTTGGATCCGGGTGTGCTTCCAGAAACAGACCTGCAATGCCAAGAGCCATACCAGCACGCGCTAACTGAGCAGCTTGAGCTCGACGCCCGTCAGCGGAATCGCTCCGACCGCCTGGTCGCTGCAGTGCGTGAGTGGCGTCGAAGATAACCGGCGCCATAGTTTTCATATCATCCATGCCAAGCATATCAACCACTAGGTTGTTATAGCCAAAACACGAGCCCCGCTCACAGAGTAAGATTTTCTCATTACCTGCTTCGGCAAACTTTTTCATGATATGACGCATCTCGTGTGGAGCTAGAAATTGCGGTTTCTTAATATTCACGACTGCGCCCGTCTTCGCCATAGCAACAACTAAGTCGGTTTGCCGCGCCAAAAAAGCGGGTAACTGCAATACGTCAATTACCTCTGCCGCCGGCGCTGCCTGCCACGGTTCGTGGACATCGCTGATCACGGGTACGTTAAAGGTCTGCTTGATTTCTTGTAGGATTTTTAAACCTTCATCTAAGCCCGGCCCCCGAAACGAGTGAATCGACGAGCGATTCGCCTTGTCAAACGATGCCTTAAACACATAAGGAATGCCCAGTTTCGTCGTGACCTCAACGTAATACTCGGCAATTTGCATCGCTAAATCGCGGCTTTCGAGGACATTCATGCCGCCAAACAAAACAAACGGTTTGTCGTTTGCAACATCAATTCCCGCGACTTGGACTTGCTCAACTTTCATCATTCGGCTGTTCTCTGTTCCTAAACTTATGACTTCATACTGCTTGGCGGTTGTAACCGCTCGTGCAGTAACCCTAGGTAATCTTGCACTGCTTTAATCAGCTCAGGTGCAAAGCAGCCAGTCGCTGCGTCTAAGACTTTACGTAATGCCTGCTGTGGTGAATCGCTCTGACTTTGCAGGGCAAATATCTGCATAACAAATACCAGAAGCTGCAAGTCGAGCGGATAGCCTTTCCCTTGCAGAACCCCCGGAAAGCCCTCACCGTCAACACGTTCAAAACGCGCATCGGCGGCAGCTAGTACTAATTTCATCACCTCAGTCTGGTCATTCTGCAGCCCACGCAAAACGCGCTGCAGTCGCTCATACCCCAAACGCGCCTGAGTGCGCTCACACCCTTCTGCAACCGCGCTGTAGGGAGCTAACAAGGCCGCAATCATTGCCGCCAACGCCAAATTCTCGTGCCGCTCGAGCGGGATATCCAGTGCTTGTGCAAGCACAGCAGCGACTTTCGCGGCTGGATGCAACTGTTTGTCTTCACTGAACAGATGGTCACGCTCAAGCTCCTGCGCGTGTTCAAGTGTACGGCGGATAAAGTCTTGGGTGTCTTGTTCGCGAAGCACATTATTCAAAGCCAGTTGAATTTGTTGGGCAAACAAGTTTAAAAGATCTTGTTCTTTGTCACTCAATGCCCGCGCCAGCCCACTTAAACACAATAAACCACCGAGTTTCGCACCAGCTTGACAATAAACCAACGCCAAATCGTCACTAAAATAAGGTTCTCGAGTGGCAATCACTTGCTCAAGTTCACGCAACGCAGAAACCGGTAGGGCTGCTTTAAGTGGTCGCTGCACTACGACTTCAGCTTCATCGCCGAAGGCGGCACGAACAGTCATTGCGGCCGTGCCCTGTTCGCGATCAACCTCAGCATATAGAACTTGGCGCGCACCACCAATCAACCAACTCAGTTGCTGCACAAGCCCGTCTACTAACTGATCCATCGACTGTTCGGAAAACAAGTCGGTGGTTGCATGGAGAATCTTCTCCAAGCCACGGCGACTGTGCTCAATCGACATAATATCCCGATAGGAACGCAGACTCGACATCACCGCAGTAAACAATTTCTGTGCGGTTAGTTCTGTTTTTGATTTATAGTCATTAATGTCGTAATTGATAATGACCGTGCGCTCAGGCGCTTGGCCTGGCTGACCAGTGCGTAGAATAATCCGGGTGAAATGGTTGTCGAGGTCTTCGCGAATATACTTGGCCACACGCAGTCCGGCATCGTCGGTTTCCATCACCACATCGAGCAAGATAATAGCTGCATCGGGATGTTCTTCCATCAGCCGGCAACCTTCTTCACCGGACTCGGCGCTGTAGAACTCGAGCTTACGCCCCAAGAACTCAAAATCACTCAACGCGAGACGTGTTACAGCATGCACTTCCGGCTCATCATCAACGATCAAAATTTTCCAACGCTCACTTAGTGCGTCATTGCTGGGCACAGGCTCTTCAGCAAACAAAAATTGATCATTCATGATGGTTGTCCTTTCGTTTTATCGTCACACTGCATCGGCATTAAACTAAATGCGTCAATATGCTTGCAGTATAGTTACTCATTCAATATCTCACAGCTTAATCGTGAATTCTATGGATAACATGGCTGCCGCACCAACGAGCACCAGTGACCCGCTCGAGCCCAGCATAATCAAGCCACGTTTTCGCGTTTTCGTAACCGGCGTTGGTCAGAATCGTACGAAGAGCTTGCCCTTGTTCACAACCATGCTCAAACAGTAGCCAACCGCCTGCGACCAAGTAGTCTGGTGCACGACGAATAATCGCTTGATAGTCCGCAAAGCCTTGTGCGTCGGCGACTAACGCAGACTGGGGTTCAAAACGAACATCCCCTTGCTGCAAGTGCGGATCGTCTGCAGCTAAATAAGGTGGATTACTGACAATCAACTGGAATTGTTGCGCCGCAGCGATTGCTTGAAACCAGTCACTTTCTCGTACTTGCAAGGTCTGCTGTTGTGATGTGCTTAATAGCCGTTCAGCGTTACGTTTTGCAAGAGCTACTGCGGCAGGCACTTTGTCAACAGCTGTGATACGCCATTGCGGTCGTTCGGTTTTCAATGCAATCGCAATCGCGCCGGTTCCAGTACCTAACTCTAAAATTTCGGCGGGTTGGTCTGCAAGCAACGACAAAGCGGTTTCAACCAATACTTCAGTATCGGGGCGCGGTATCAGTGTGCTTGAGGATACTTCGAACGGCAGTGACCAGAACTCGCGGTTGCCGGTCAAATAGGCCACTGGCTCACCTTGCAATCGACGCTGCAATAATTTGTCGAACTGCTCATGCGCTGCGGCGCTTAATGTTTGATCCGGCCACGTATACAAATAACTGCGCTCGACGCCCAACACGAACATAAGTAATACTTGGGCATCAAGTTGAGGCGTGTCGAAACCAGCAACGGTCAACGCTGCCGTTGCTTGCTTTAATACGCGTTCAATTGACATGACGAGCACCGACGATAATTACTCACCACCATCCGCCAGTGCTGCTAACTGATCCGCCTGGTGTTCTTGAATAATCGGCTCGAGTAACAAGTTTAATGAGCCTTCTAACACTTCATCTAAACGATAAAGAGTTAAGTTGATACGATGGTCAGTGACCCGGCCTTGAGGGTAATTATAGGTGCGAATCCGCTCTGACCGGTCACCACTGCCGACCAGTGAACGACGTGTGCTTGCCTCGGCAGCTTGCCGTTTAGCGTCTTCAGCTGCCTGTAAACGTGCCACTAACACGGACATCGCTTTCGCTTTGTTTTTGTGTTGTGACCGTTCGTCCTGACATTCCACCACAACACCTGTCGGAATGTGAGTCAGGCGGACTGCTGAATCAGTCCGGTTAACGTGCTGACCACCAGCGCCAGACGCTCGATAGGTATCAATTCGCAAGTCAGCTGGGTTGATTTCAATTGCTTCTGCTTCTGGGATTTCTGGTAATACAGCCACGGTACAGGCCGAGGTGTGAATTCGACCCTGCGACTCAGTTTCTGGAACACGTTGAACCCGGTGTCCACCTGACTCAAACTTTAACTGGCCATAAGCGCCGTCGCCTTGAACGTGCATGATAATCTCTTTATAACCACCATGTTCACCCTCGTTCGCACTAATCACGGTTGTGCGCCAACTATTGCGCTCAGCATAACGGCTGTACATACGAAACACATCGCCCGCAAAAATAGCTGCTTCATCACCACCTGCCCCTGCACGAATCTCAACGTAGCATGCCCGATCGTCGTTCGGATCTTTTGGTAGCAACAGAATTTGCAGTTCGTCAGTTAATTGGCTTTGCGTTGCCTTTGCAGCGGTCACTTCTTCTTCGGCGAGCTCGCGCAATTCTGCATCGCCTTCGCTCAACATCTCTTGTGCTGTCACTAAATCTTCCGCGGCTTGCTGATAGGCGCGAAAACATTTTACGGTTTCTTCTAAATGCGCGTACTCTTTCGAAAGCGCACGAAACTTGTCCTGATTACTAATAATGGTCGGATCGCCAAGGAGCACTTCAAGTTCTTCGTGACGTTCCAGTAAGCCTTCTAATTTGCTTACTAATGAAGCTTTTAGCATCAATTATTCCTGTGCATTTTCGTTAAGTAATTTCTGATAAGCCGCCAGTGCCGACAAGTCTTTCTGTTTGCCCGCTTCTTGAATCGCTCGGGTTGGCTTATGCATTAAAGTATTGGTTAGTCGCTGAGTCAATTCTTGCACCACTTGCTGTGGGTCTTTTCCTGCTTGCAAGGCAATTAGCGCTCGTTCTTTCAGTTGCTCAGCGATATCATTATTTTGTTGCCGATATTGTCGCAATAAATCGATACTATTTAGACTTT
>JAMCRH010000310.1 GCA_023380515.1 Gammaproteobacteria bacterium
CCGCTCAACACGCAACAATAAAAATTCACCCACTTCCCGCGGTAACCCAAGACCACGCATTTTTGCGTGCAATTGTAGCGCTTGTAATTTGCCGTCATCTGGCAACGGTTGGAGCTTGAAAGTCACCGCTAACTGCAAGCGCGAGCGTAAGTCGGCTAAGGCAACGTTCAGTGTGTTAGCGCCTTGGTTTGCGCTCATCACTAACCAGCTTTGACGTTGATCACTTAACCGATTAATAAAGGCAAACAAGGCTTCGGCCCAGCCTCGATCAGCACTGACTTGGTCGATATCGTCAAGCACGATTAAATCGTAATTCTCGAGTCCCTGTAAAATCACATGGGCCTCAGGTTGGTTTAATTCAGACAGAGGCAAATAAATACTCTGTTGGCCAAGCTCAGCGGCTTGCTCACAGAGCGCGCAGAGTAAATGACTTTTGCCTGTACCTGCTGAACCCACTAATAAGGTGAACTGCTGATCCGCACGCCAAGGATTGCGATTTAGCTGTGCTAAATGGCCAACAGCGGATTCATTGGGCGCGCCAACAAAGGTTTTAAAGCTGGCGTGAATTGGCAGCTGAACAGGCAATGCGAGTTGCTGAGCCAGCTCTGCACGCTGGGACTTGTTTGCATCGGCTACTGCCATTGAAACTCCACGTCAGGTTCGCGTACAGCCGGCTGTTGAGCATCGCCACTTTCTTCAGTCAGTTGCTCAAAATCCTGACGTTGCTCACGCAATGCGGTGCGGCGCACACGACGTTCAAAATCTAACGCCGTAGCGAGTGCTGCTGCACCTCCACGGACCTGCACTTGAAAGTCGGCAACGCCCTGTTGATAGCCTTGTAAATGGACGCGTTGCACTTGCGCTTGTTGCTGCAACATCGATTCAGCGGCTAACACCTGACTCAGTTGCCGCAAATTATGCATGCGCACCCAAATCGTCGCCAACTCACTGTCTTCACGACTAATAAACAACGCGGCAATACGGTCAGATACTGTATTTACAAACTTCTCTGCGAGCTCTCCTTCAGTGTTCGCCACGAAAAACTCGTTGAAACTATTGTCACCGACCAATACCGTCACCTCGAGAACTATGGGCAAGTTCTCAATCGTTTCTGCGCTAACGTCTAAATCGGCAATCTCGGTATAATCGGTGTCCTGTTCCTCGTAGTCATTGCCAAGCTGACGGTACATGCGCGCGCTGACGATGCCGTTTACCGGGTAGCGTTCGGACGCGCGAATGACTTCACGTTGAAAACGTCCCCAGACATCACGAGCGCCAATCGACAACTGATCTTCTAAATCCATCAATGGCATCAGGAATTCAACACCACGACGCTGCATGGTCTGGCGCATAAGTTGCAAGAAGTCGCGTTCTTCACTACGGGTGACTAAACGTACACCGCGCTCTGGGTGATCTTCTGCAAGCCACAATAACAAATTCGGACGTTGCCCGGTCCAAATAGGCACATTCGCTTGTTGCAGAAGCTGACGCACGCGAGTTTCGTCAAAACTGACTTGCAAGTACAACTGCCCGTCGCGCTGTTCGTAGCCAAACTGTAATAGGTAATCGTTAACTTGGCGCAACTCAGCTCGCACACGGTCCTGATCAAGAACTTCCGTTGTGCCAGTCAGCCGCACCAAAACATCGCGAAAAATAATCGGGAGTTGACGTTGTCGTTCGGTGCGCGTTTGCCCTTCGACCGCAATTTCGCCACGCAATAAATCACTCAACTGCCCCTGATTTGCCACAACTGGCCCAGCGCTTATAGCCAATATAAAAGCGACGAGCAGCAGGCTCATGGTGGAAAAATACTGTTGCCAAGGTCGTTGACTACCGGAGAAATTTTGCGTGCGCACGATGACCGCCTTTTAAACTTAGTTGCATTGATGATAAACGCCTACTTAGGGAACAGCAAGTAACAAGCTGTGCATAAGTATTGGAGAATTTTGGGGAAATTGTGGCGAAAGTTAATTCTCACTGTTAAAGTACTTGCTACCCCAAAAAATCATGACCAACCGTACTTGCGGACCCGACCACAAGGATCGCTGCCTCGATGCTCAGACAACAAATTCGCGCTGTCAGCTCACTACTTTCAACCATGACCCTTATCGGCCTGTGTGTCGGTATGACCAGTACCTTGCTTGGCTTGCGCGGCACCATGGAAGGTTTCTCCACGGTCACCATAGGTTTGATCATGTCGGCCTACTTTGTTGGTTATCTATTCGGTGCGACCCGCGCGCCTAAAGACATCCGTCGCGTGGGTTATATCCGTGCTTTCGGCGGTTTGGCTGCTCTTGCATCGGTTGCTGTGCTCGTACAAGCCATTTGGATTGACCCGGTCGTCTGGTTTGCCATGCGCTTCGTTAGCGGTTTTGCCATTTCCGCACTTTTCGTCATTGCCGAAAGCTGGCTGAATACTATGGCGGATAATCGCAATCGTGGCGCTATGTTGTCTGTGTATTTAGTCTTAATTTACGCAGGCCTCGTGGTTGGCCAACTGATTCTCGGCTTCGCTGACCCAGCAACCTTTGTCCCGTTTGCCATTATTGCTTTGCTGATCAATCTGTCACTGATTCCAATTTTAGCCACAGTCACCGTTGAACCGACCACCCATGAGTCGCGCAAAGTGCCGCTGAAGTTACTTCTAGAACAAGCACCTCTGGGCATTGTGACCGCTTTTATCGTACAAGCCTGTAGTGCAATGTTCTATGGCGTCGGCCCTGTGTACGCGACGGCCATCGGCTTGAGTGTCGGCCAGGTTACGATTTTTATGGCGGCCTTTTTGTTCGGCGGGATGTTGTCGCAAACCCCCATTGGCTTATTATCGGACCGCTTCGACCGCCGCTTAGTGCTGGCGTGTTGCGCCATTGTTGCCGCTGGATTGGCGATAGTTCTTTCGCAAATTCCAGCGTCACAACCCATCCTTATTTACTTTGTGATGGCTGCTCTCGGTGGTGCTCTATTACCCCTTTATTCTCTGGCGATGGCACACACCAATGACTATCTGACCAAAGATCAAATGATCGGTGCAACGGGTGCAATTATTAAAGTGGGTGGTGTCGGCGCAATCGTTGGCGCACCGCTGGCAGCGATTCTTATGCAGTTTGGCGAAATGTATTTGTTCTTCGTTCTTATGGCTATCTTCACCACCACGGTATCGCTTTATGCGTTTTATCGGGTCAGTAAGCGTGAGCGTGCAGTCGAACAGGTGCATTCACCACTGACAGCACTTGCCCCTGCGGCACCTTCAGAAGAGTTGTTAGCGAGCTTAGTCGAAGAAGCGAATGAAGATTTTGAAGAGCCTGAAGGCAATATTCCTGTCAAGCCGGGTTCTGATGGTGTGGTCTAGTCTCGAAAAAGACTGAAATGATTTGGGTGGCCTATAATAGTGCCACCCAAGCAGTTCTACCTTGAAACCCGCCGTTAAATTAAGCCTGCAGCCAACCCGTTAATAACTGCTGTGCTTCGGCTTGAATCGCAGCAAGATGTTCTGGCCCTTGCAAGCTTTCCGCATAAATTTTGTACACCGGCTCCGTACCAGACGGCCGCACCGCAAACCAGCCATTTTCCGTGGTCACTTTTATGCCGCCAAAACCCGCTTGATTGCCAGGTGCTCGATTCAAAACCGCAGTAACTGGTTCGCCAGCTAAAGTCGTAAGGCTTGGTGGGTTCGCCTCAAGATCAGCAAACGCAGCCATTTCTTCAACCGTTGCGCGGCAATCAATACGTGCATAACTCGACTGGCCATATTGGGCTTCAAGCTCTCGGTAATAGGCGCTCGGTGACTTCCCGGTCACCGCTTGAATCTCAAGTGCTAACAAGCACAGTATCAAACCATCTTTATCGGTACTCCAAGCCTGACCTTGGCGATCGACAAAGCTTGCGCCAGCGCTTTCTTCCCCAGCAAATGCCAGCGAACCTTCCGCCAAACCTTCCGCAAACCATTTAAACCCAACGGGTACTTCGAGTAACGTCCGTCCAGCGCCTGCAACAACACGATCAATAATGGCGCTTGATACTAAGGTTTTGCCGATGACCTTGTCTGCCGACCAGTCCCGGTGTTTGCACAGGTAGTCAATCGCAACCGCCAAATAATGATTTGGATTCATCAATCCGTCGGGCGTCACAATGCCGTGACGGTCATAGTCTGGGTCGTTACCAAGGCCGAGGTCAAATTTGTCCTTCAGCGCTAATAAACTGGCCATGGCGTCGGCCGACGAGCAATCCATTCGAATCGCGCCGTCTTTGTCGAGAGCCATAAATGAAAAACTCGGATCGGCGTGATCATTAAACAAAGTCAGGTCGAGCTGATAAGCTTCTTTGATCGCACGCCAATATGCAGCACCAGCACCGCCCATGGCGTCGACACCAACACGTAAACCGGCTTTCTGAATCGCGGCCATGTCAATCACTTGTTCAAGACTCGACACATAGGTACTCATCCAGTCGATTTTCTTCACCCGCTTAGACTTCTTCGCCTGGGCGAACGACACCGCATTCACACCGATTAAATCGCTACTTAAAATAGCATTTGCGTACTTTTCGATGACTTTCGTAACATCACTATCGGCCGGACCACCATGCGGTGGGTTATACTTGAAACCACCATCCTGCGGTGGGTTGTGCGACGGCGTAATCACCACGCCATCCGCCAAGCCGCTGCTGCGACCTTGGTTGTAAGTTAAAATAGCATGGCTAATCACGGGCGTTGGCGTGTAGCCCAAATCTGCTTGAATGTGAACTTCCAAGCCATTGCCAATAAACACTTCAAGCGCTGTGATAAATGCAGCTTCTGACAAGGCATGAGTGTCTTTCCCCAGCATGATCGGCCCAGTAATCCCCTGCTCTTCTTTGGTTGATTTTGCGATGTCTTTCACGTCAATTAGGTGCTTACCTAATTCTTTTTGGGTCATCTGTGCAACAGCTTCAGT
>JAMCRH010000311.1 GCA_023380515.1 Gammaproteobacteria bacterium
TGTGCATGGGTATGGATGATGTCACTCAACATCCGTTACGTGGT
Source organism: Gammaproteobacteria bacterium (assembly GCA_023380515.1). Next base: position 45 of record JAMCRH010000311.1, read on the forward strand.
GCGATTGAGTACGCGGTGAGCAATCGTTTAATTGATGGCTTGAGCAATGGTCGCTTTCGTCCGGACGCTAAGCTTGAGCGCCAACATTTTGCGGAATATCTCGTGATGGGTGCTGCTGTTCGACAATACAGAGATCTGCTCAACGAGCCAGAGCCTGCGGTTTATCAGCTACCACGTGGTAAGGAGAGTTTTGCGTTAGCAGTGAGCCAAGCAGGCGGTGCATTGCGTGATGTGAGCGCTAGTCAGCAAGCGGTGCTACGAATCGTCAATGGGCAGTTTGCGCCGCGCGATGCGGTGACCAAGCTAGATATTGCTTATAGCTTCATACAGGCTCTTGGACTTGAAATGGATGCACAGGCATTTCCTGCAGATCAAGATATCACAGTGACTTATCAAGGGAAAACCGTGGCGGTGTCTGACCAAAACCTGATTCCCACAGCCCTTCGCGGACATGTGCAATTGGCATTGAATTTATCGTTGATCAATGTGCAGTTTCAGGTAACGCAAGGCTTGTTTGACTTGGAGCCGAAAATTACAGCTACGTTTGAGCCAGGTCGTTCATTGACTCGTGCCGAATACGCTGTGTGGGCAAGTCGTTTATATGACGGATATTTACAATAATTCTATACAAAACAATGCAATCGTGACGCTGGTTTAGCGCACGATTGCATCATTTTTGTACAGAAGGTACATTTATAAAAATTAATGCAAATATAATTTCACACAAGTATCGAGTAGGTGATTGACGCTAACGCGTCAGACTAATGGGAGAATCGTATCATGAATCGTTTTACCAACCGTTTAAGAAATAGCTTGGCTGGCGTTGTGGTTGCGATGATGATTGTTGCCTTGGCACCGTCAGTGCAGGCCTCGCAAGTGGTCGATGTAACTTATAACAAGCAAGGATTCAGTGCTCAGGTTCAAGTCAATAGCCTGATTGAACTCGAGTTGCATGTTCGCTTTGAAGAGGCCATCGGAGTGTCTGCGGAAAACTTCGATCTTAATTTTCAAATTGTATCACCGCTTAATTTGTCGGTGACGAACCGCTTATCGGGTTCCCTTATTTCACTGCCCACTGATTTCCCAGTCTTGATTACAATTAAGCCAAAAGAAAATAAAGGTTTCAGCTTCTCAGGTGTAGCGGAAATCGAAGTGTATACCAAGAACCTTCATTATGTTCCGGGCTCCCCTCTACGTTTATTCCACAGCTCGAATGGTGGCCAATTCCGAGATATCACGGTCACAACCGGCGCTGGTAGTTATCGAGCACGAGGTCAGATGGGAACATTTTCAGACTTTTTAATTGTGACCGATTTACGTACACCAGCAACGATTGTAAACGGCAAGGTGACAGGTTTGCGTGATTATTTGCAAAGCCAGTCACAAGGGATTAATGGGCTAGTTTATAGTCAAGTCGACGGTTTACTCGCAACCATTCAGCAGCAGGTTAATAGCGGTCAGTTTTCAGCTGCACTTGCTACCGTGAACGAGTTGGTATCCGTGTTAGAGTCGGTGGAAAGCGCATTGATGCCTAATATTTGGCGTTCGTCGAAAGACCTTGAAAACGTTCAAGGGAATCTCTTATCGCAAGCGCGTTCGCTCCGCTATAGCTTGCGAATTCTTTAGTTTCTGGAGTTTTAACATGCCACTTCGTCTTCGCGTCCATTTAACTGAACAGCCGAGCAGTATGAAGATACTGCTCGAAGGTCGCAGTTATGTATTGGGTCGAGGCGAATCAGCGGATATTCAAATTTTGGATCCTGGGGTGTCGCGCACTCATGCCAAGTTGCATGTCGTGGATGGTGCTTGGTGGATGGAGGATCTTGATAGTCGATATGGTTGCTATCAAAATGACGAGCGTATTCGCCGTGTAGCTATTGCGGATTCACTAGCCGCATTTCGGCTTGGCCGAGTGATTTGCGACGCGACTCCCATAAGCTATAAAGAAGCTTCGAGCTTCGGCAATCAGCTTGCATGGCAAAAAACGCAAATTCGTAATTCCGCTCGCCGGCTTGCCGAGCCAATGGAGTTAAATGCACTTGCAACTGCCGCAACTGAAACCCTACAAAACTTGTTTCCACGTGAACGTGCAGCCTTGTTAATACTCGACGAACAAGGCGAAGTTTTGTCTGCGTGTGGCAATCCGCAATGGTCTCAGAAGAATGAGTTTCGTGTCAGTCGTAGTGCAATTGCGCGAGCGGTTCAGCAACAAACACCATTGGTTTTATCGAATATTCATATAGACCATCAACTAAGCCAAGCGGATAGCGTGGTTTCGTACGGGATTCAGTCACTGATTTGTGTTCCTGTAGTGTTCGCTCAGCGCGTCTACGCAGTGTTATATGCTGACAGTTGTGAGGTATCGCGACGGTTCACTGAGTTAGATCTTGAAGTTGTTCGGGCTTATGCACGTCAACTTGGTCATGTATTTGGTCTTCGTTTCATTGATCAAGAGCTTGCGAAAACTCAATTACCTCTATAGTGTAAAGAGAATGTTATTAGTACTGCAAAACATCCTCTAATCGCTATGCACGATGCAATACAGAATTCTCTGACGCTCATGAGGTAAACAGAGTTGGATACGTCGAGTCCAAGTGGCGGGAGTCAGGATGACCTCCCTACAACCGTAGGAGCGGAGATAGATTTAATTCCAGGGCAAGTGCTGGCGAATCGCTTTGTTATTGAGGCTGCGCTCGGCCAAGGTGGTCAAGCTCACGTTTATCAAGCTCACGATCGAATTACTGACAATACATTAGCCATTAAAATTTTAGGCAGGCGCTCGGAGCTAAGCGAAATTGCCATAGAGCGTTTGCGCGATGAATTGTTAGTCGCACGAAAAGTCTCTGACCCTCACGTCATTCGCGTACACGAGTTTTATCGTGATAGCGATTTTGTCTTTTACACCATGGATTTTATCGCTGGTGAAACACTGGCAGCACGGTTGCAGCGTCCAATTGACTGCAACCAGGCTCAGCATTGGATTGTGCAGTTGACGAGTGCGCTTAAAGCCTGTCATCGCGCTGAAATTGTCCATGGCGATATTAAGCCAGCTAACCTGTTAATTAATGCTAACAACGAACTCATTCTTGCTGATTTTGGCATCAGTGCCCGCGAGTATGCGGGCTATATGCAAGAAACCGGCAGTGGACATTACCGTGCACCGGAAAGTTTAGCTGGCGAGCCGGCGACACGTGCTGTGGATGTCTATGCATTAGGGCGTGTGATTCAACGCTTGCTAGCGGTTGTGAAACCGAAGACATGGTCCGAACGGGTTTGGTATTGGCACTGGCAACGGCAAGTTAAAAAATTATTGTCTGAGGATCCCTTGCGCCGTTTGGGTTTAACGCAATTAAGGTTGGCGCCACAAACGCCGTCAATGGGTAAAGCAGTCAGTGTAGGTGCGGCCGTCTTGATTGTAGTGCTCGGGTGGTATTTGCTGCAATCAGCTCGTGTGCCGACGCATGAAACAGACATACCGATAACCGTTGAGGCAATGCCCGCAGTTCACCGAATTGCATTTGTTCACACGTCAAACACGGCACAAAGTAGTCAAGTTGCTGCGATTGCAGCCCTCAAATTTGCAGCGGAACCTCAGGTCGTCTTAACCAGTGAGGCGCGGGTCCAGCAGTTACTCAATCAGCTGCAATTAAAGCCACATGAGCAAAGCCGCGATCGACAACGACTGGCCAGTTTGCTCAACGTCGAAATTTTAGTCTTTCTTGAACCCATGCTGCATGGTAACGAAGAGCACAACTATTTACAGGTCTATTTGAGTCGTCATCCAGACAATCAGCTCTTTGGGGTCACTGAAATTGAGCTTAGTCAGGGACCGCTGCGAGCTCTTGAGCAATTGATCGAGCACGTTCAACAGCAACTTGAATTGACTTTACCTACGGACACGCCAGATCTGCAACTTTCAGCATCTGTCGCGCAAGTTATGGTGCTAGTGCAACAACTCTATTCGATAGAACAACTAATCGTTACTGAGCGCGAATTTATCTCTGAGTTTGCTAGCGAACCAGCATTTTGGTTTGCCTTAGCGCAAAGTGCATACGAACTAGGTGACGATACGGAAGCACAGCGCT
>JAMCRH010000312.1 GCA_023380515.1 Gammaproteobacteria bacterium
GTGCGGATGACTTCAATCGCTAACCGCAAACCGATTCCAGCTCGCGGTTAGCATAAAGGCGCAGTGTTTATCACTGCGCCAATTTTTCTTGGATGTAATCGCGAATCTGCTGCTCAAGTGTCGCTAACGGCACACTGCCATTCTTCAGTACTTCGTCATGGAATTCACGCAGATCGAAATCATTTCCAAGTGCTGCTTCAGCTTCAGCTCGCAAGCGCTTAATGGTCAACTCACCGAGCTTGTACGACAAGGCTTGGCCTGGCCAACTAATGTAACGATCAATTTCGGTGTTGACGTTGTGCAGTGACAGCGCGGTATTGCTACCTAAAAACTCCACAGCCTCGTCGCGACTCCAGCCGAGTGCGTGCATACCGGTATCGACCACTAAACGAGCAGCTCGCCACATTTCATAGGTCAAACGACCGAAATTGCTGTAAGGGTCTTGGTAGAAGCCAGTTTCTAAGCCCAAGTACTCGGCATACAAACCCCAGCCTTCACCGAATGCAGAAATGTAGGTTGAACGGCGGTAATCCGGCACATTCTCCATTTCCTGCGCCAGCGCAATTTGGAGATGGTGGCCCGGCACACCTTCGTGCAGTGTTAACGCTTCCAACTCGTATAATGGACGAGTTTCCACTGCATAGGTGTTGACCCAATATTCACCGGCTTCGTCGTCACGTGATGCACTTGAGTAACGGCCCTGCGTGTAATTCGGGGCGATTTCTGCAGGTACCGGCACGACACCATATGGCGTACGTGGCAAATGACGGAACAAGCGTGGCAGGACATGATCAGCGCGCTTGGCAATATACGCCGCTTCTTTCAGGAGCTCTTCGCCAGTTTCCACATAGAACTGCGGATCGGTCCGGAGGAAGTGGATAAACTCGGCGAAGCTGCCATTAAATCCAACTTCATCAATGACTTCCTGCATTTCTGCACGAATACGCGCCACTTCAGCAAGCCCAATTTCATGGATTTCCTCGGCGGAGAGGTCGAGCGTGGTGTAGTGCTTAACTCGATTTGCATAGAAAGCATGACCATTCGGCAAGTCAGTCGCCGCGATGTCAGTACGTGTGTTCGGCACGTATTCATTTGCTAAAAAGTCATGAAAGTCTTGTAACGCTGGGTTCACCTGCGTTGCGATGATCGTTTGCGCTTCAATTTCGAGGTCACGGAACTGCTCGTCGGTTAACCAACGTTGCGCTTGGTGAATTGGACGATAAAAAATACTCTCGGCAGGATCAACGGTCACGTAGGCCAGTACGCCAGCAGGGAAGGTTTGCAGGACAACCTGCGGTTGCGCGATGCCGCGCTCGAGACCCTCACGCATATAGGCTGTTTGCTGCGCTAGCCAGGCCGGCACGTCATTGAGCAGTTGCAAATAGCGATTGAAGTCATCCGCACCATTAAAACGCACTTGCTGTGGCAAGCGGGCGATGGTGTTATGTGGGCCGGTTTCATTGGTCAGCGGCATTAAGTGCATGTTGAATTCGTACTGCGAAATCTGATTGCGCAATGCATACATCAACATGTCACGGTTAATTTGATTGTCAGCGCTGAGCGTACTTGCATCCATAGCGGCAAGCTGTTGATAAAACCCTTTACGAGTTTCGTAGCGCTCTTGCAGAGCCTCCGGAGAAATGTCGTTCAATCGATCGCCAGGGCGGCCGTCCGCACCCCGGGCAATTAAATACTGACCTTGATTATAGGCCCATGCTTGCTCAGCAAGTTCAGTAAACTTAGCGTCTGCGGTGACTGCAGCAGCGGTTACAACAGAGCCTGTACGATTAGTATTTGAACTTGCGGTTCCTGAATTAGTCGCTGTGCTCTGGCAGCCCGATAAGGCAAGTAAAATTGCACTGGTTAGAAGAAGCGTTGCTTTTTTTTGCATGAAGGATACCTTTTCATTACGGACTCAAAAACTTAGGCCTCATTCTGCTATGGAATTAGCCAGGTTGCCACCCCTTTAGATCTATATCAAAAGCTATAAAATCGTTGTAAAAACATTCAACTTTGAATAAAGAATTCATTTTTATAACGAATCAATAGTTGCTTTCACTTCGATTTTTCGTATTCTAGGGCGCTATAAGGACAAGGGGAAAGCCTCGAGAGTTCCTCGGCAGTGACCCAGGTTAGGGCGCTCAAAGCCAGACGAAATAAGGCCTGAGCGAATGCCGAAACAGCATTCACCAAGAAAAAATAGAAAAAACAGAAATTAATTGGTGACTTGTTGTAATTTTGTGATAGTCTCTCGATACAACGCTTAGAGCTGAGCTCAATAAGCGAAAATTAAAAAGTCGTTAACAAAAATAAAAACAAAAACGACCAAAGGGAATAAAAATACGCCAGGAGGCGACATAACATTTTGGGAAAGCACTGCGTAACCTTCTGTTTTGGGTCTTCATAGCAGTAAAGCTAACAGCGCAAGTTCGTGAATGTTTCACCAAGAAAACAGTGCGAACAAAACATAAATACGAATAATGACAAGTGTTGCAGTCTGTTATTAGCAAAAAGGTTTTTGCAGTAAAAAATTCTTGCTGAGAAAAAGGCGCACCGGCGGAACCTCTAGGCTCCTCCTGAAGTGCGGATAAAAAGAGGCAAGTAAAACACGGAAGAATAATAATAATGTAGGAACTAGCGACAATCGTTCTCGAATTCACCCTGGGGGGGTGTGCGGGTTCAAATCAAGGCGATGATTTCATCGCCTTTTTTATTTTCTCCCTGCCGTAAAATTCATCTCTTAATGCTGAAACACGCAGAATACGTTATCCTATAGGGTAGATTTTCCATCTCGATTCGCTATAGGGTAAGCATCGTTATATGACGCGCATTAAAAAGTCTCGCAAACCGGGTCCGCTGGCACCACGAAAAGTGGAGCGTACGCCCACAGACGCCAAGAAGACTGAGCCGAAAGGCAAAGACAAAGGTAAGGGGCAAAAGCCGGGCAGTCGCTACGGTGTCCAAAGCCAAAAACTTCACGGCGCCGCCAAAGGTAAAAACACATCCGATCCGCGCTTAGGATCGAAAAAACCGATCGCGTTAAAAGTGGCTGCGCAAGCGCTCACGCCAGAGCAGGAATTTGCGCAACTTGAGAACGACCGCAAGTTACAAGACCTATTGACCAAGTTAGAGTCTGGCTACGTACTCAATAAAGCGGATCAAGCGTATGTGGACGAGAAGCTCTCGCGCTATCAAGAGCTTGCTGAACAGATTGGCATTGACCTTGACGAGCTCGACGATGATTGGGATGAAGGCGATGATAATGTCGAGTATGAAACGTCGGGTGAGCGCTTCAGTAGCGTTGATGAGTTTGATTTCGAATTTGACGACGAGTCTACCGACGAATCTGACGACAAAAACGATTAACTATGAATAATGAGGTGTCTGTAGTGGTGTGGCTTTTAGCAGTATTAGGAATCGTGATTATAGCTGGCTTGAGTGTTTATGCTGGTCTGTTGTTGGCGCGCTTGCGTGCGCAAAACAAAGCACTGGCAGCTGGTGAAGCGAAACGAAATAACTACTTGCATGAAAGCATTCACACGATTGCCTTAGCCATGCAGCAAGACCAATGTCCGCTCTCGGAAGGCTGTATTCGTATTGCCGTTCTCTTGGATAATTTGCCAGACGCTGAGCGAGCGGGCTACGCCGCCCGTTGGCCGGCAATTCATGAGATGCATGATCGGATTAAACACATGCCGACCCATGACGCACGCAAAGAATTTCCGAAAAAAGAAATTCGGAAAATGGACTTAGAGCGTGAAGGTTATGAGGTCGAAATGGAAGAAGCGATTCAAGCGGATGTCGCGACCTTGTTAGTTTGGGTGAAAGAGCGTCGTCAGGCGCTTTAAGCCGACGACACTATTTCGCCCTTACTTTGTTTGGTTATAGCGCACTTAAGTACTTAAGCACGTAAGCACTCAAGCACGTAAGCACTCAAGCACTTAGGCACTCAAACACTTAATTGCAACCTAGTCATGGCGGTAAACAACACCGCCTTTCATGACAAAACGGACGTGACCCAGCACACGAATATCTTCGAGTGGGTCACCATCAACAGCAATGATGTCGGCATATTTGCCGGCGGTAATGCTACCTAAATTATCCCACTCGCCGAGTAACTCAGCAGCATGCTTCGTCGCTGTAGTAATGGCTTCTAGAGGCGGCATACCGGCTTCCACCATGTAGACAAACTCGCGTGCATTCTCGCCATGGTCAAAAACACCGGCATCGGTGCCAAAGGCGATCTTAACTCCCGCCTGATAAGCGCGGCTGAAAGTGTCTTGAATCAATGGCCCAATGGTTCGTGCTTTGGCGGCAACCTGAGGTGGGAAGTAGCCTGGAATCTCCGCACGTTCGGCCACCGATTTGCCGGCTGTAATCGTCGGTATATAGTACGTGCCGTGTTCTTTCATTAGGGCAAATACGCTTTCGTCCATGTAGGTGCCATGTTCAATCGAGTCGACCCCTGCTTTAATTGCGCGCACCATACCGTCCTTTCCATGCGCGTGTACCGCAACCTTCATATCGTAATCACGGGCAGTTGCAACAATGGCGGCTAACTCATCGTCCATAAATTGCGGGTTGTCACCGGAAGCAGCTAAGCTCAAAACACCACCTGTCGCGGTTAATTTGATTAAGTTGGCGCCTTCTTGGTAACGCGCACGAACCGCTTGGCGGGCTTGATCCGTGCCGTTCAGTACACCTTCCATTGGGCCTGGCGTTGGCACTAGACCTTGGCGATAGCCATTGCTCGGATCGGCGTGGCCGCCAGTGGTCGCTAATGACTTCGCCGCCGTATAGATGCGTGGTCCGGGAACATAGCCGCTATTGATGGCGTTACGTAATGAAACGCTGGTGGCAAAGCTGTCGCCGAGATCGCGCACCGTGGTAAACCCAGCATTGAGGGTGATGTTGGCAAAATACGCGGCGCGAAACGCTGTGTCGGCGGGGTTATGCGTAAAGCGGTGTAAGTAAGAGCCCGGTTCAGACTGCGAAGTAATATGGGTGTGCATGTCAATAAAGCCGGGCAGCACGGTTTTATCCGAGAGATCAATAACCGTGTCATTGCTAGTCGGCTCAGTGAAGCCGCGCTCGACGGCAACAATGCGGTCATCGACAATCCGGATGGTGAGATTAGTCAGTGGATTTGCCCCGGTACCGTCAATGAGCTTTCCCGCATGAATTAACGTATCCGCAGCTGCCGGTAAAGACATGGCAGCGAAACAACAGGCGCTGAGTAGCGTTCGTTTTAATGTTATTTTCATAGAAGTTCCTCGTTGTATGCGCTTCCGTGCAGAAATTTTTAGTGTATTTTCCGCTTGGGCTTGATAAACGTTATAATTGCATCAACTTAACACATATTAGTGGTACGGCAATGGATTATCTAGGTCAGATCATTGCCGTGTTTTGGACTAAGCAAACGACAGAGAGTCGCTTATGTTATTCCGCGGAATTCGCGAAGATATCGCCAGTGTGTACGCACGCGATCCAGCCGCTCGTCACTTCTTTGAAGTACTGACGAACTATCCTGGACTTCATGCTATTTGGATTCACCGCTTTAGCCATTGCTTATGGCGCTGGAAGCTAAAATGGCTGGCACGCTGGGTATCCACCATTGCGCGGTGGCTCACCGGTGTGGAAATTCATCCGGGAGCAAAAATTGGCCGCCGCTTCTTTATTGACCACGGCATGGGCGTGGTGATTGGTGAAACCGCAGAAATTGGTGATGACTGTACTTTGTACCATGGGGTTACTTTAGGTGGTACGAGTTGGAAGCACGGTAAGCGCCATCCAACCCTTGCCAACGGTGTCGTCATTGGTGCTGGCGCAAAAGTTTTAGGCCCGCTGCAGATTGGGGAAAACGCGCGGATTGGCTCGAACGCTGTGGTTGTTCGCGACGTGCCCGCCGGTGCAACCGTCATTGGCATTCCGGGTCGTATTGTTAGTCAAGCCCAACCAGCGGCAGCAGACAGTCACTCCGATGCAAAAGATAAGCGCGAAGCCATGGCGAAGAAATATGGTTTTGATGCCTATGCGGTGTCGCCGGACAACCCCGACCCCGTGGCGACGGTGATGGGACGGATGCTTGACCATGTACACGTGCTCGATGAACGTGTGGCGGAAATGTGCAAAACGATTAACCGCATGGGTGGCAATGTCTGTGGTGATCTGCCACCCATCGAGCTAGAAGACGAAGATATTCTTCAGGCCGAGAAAGAAGCGGCACGGATTCGCGTTCAGGCTACTGATGCAGAAAGTACTTATACAGAAAGCTCTGATACAGAAAGCACTGAAACAGAAAGCACTGAAACAGAAAGCACTGATGCAGAAGCCACTGACACGGCCAACACTGAAAGCCAGCAGAAAAAGGATAGTAACTGATGACGTTTCCAAGTGTATTTGAGAACAACGCCGACAGCATCGGCTTTACGCCGCTCGTCCGTTTAAACCGAGTGCTAAGCAGCGATGCAAAGGCTCGCGTGTATGCCAAGATGGAAAGCCGTAACCCCGCTGGTAGTGTTAAAGACCGCTTAGGGCTTGGTCTCGTGCGTGAGGCTGAGCGCAGTGGTGCACTCAACGCCAATCAGGAGCTCATTGAAGCGACTTCAGGTAATACCGGTATCGCACTTGCCAGTGTAGCCGCTGCGAAAGGCTACAAGGTGACATTGGTGATGCCGCGCTCGGCTAGTTTAGAACGCCGTAAGCTGATGAAAGCCCTCGGCGCAACGATCGTTTTGACACCCGCTGAAAATGGTATGAAAGGCGCATTAGCGAAAGTAGCGGAGTTAATGGCGGCAGAGCCGGGACGCTACTATTTTACACGCCAATTTGAGAACCCTGCGAACCCCGCGATACATGAAGAAACGACAGGTCCCGAAATTCATGCCAGCTTGCAAGGGCAGGTCGATGTCTTTGTTGCTGGGGTGGGCACTGGTGGCACGCTAACCGGGGTTGGCCGCTACTTTAAAAAGCAAGGCCAGCCATTGGCGATTTGGGCAGTCGAAGCGGCGGACTCGCCGCTCATCAGTCAAACCATTGCAGGTTCGGAGCTGACTCACGTCCCTCATAAAATTCAAGGTATTAGCGCTGGCTTTGTGCCACAGAACTTAGACTTGAGCTTAATTACTGGCACTCAGCAAGTCACGAATGATGAAGCCTATGCGATGGCACATCGGCTCATGCGCGAGGAAGGGATTCTCGCTGGTATCTCGTCGGGCGCCGCTGTGGTTGCTGCAAACCGCATTGCTTGCCTACCGGAGTACGCAGGAAAAACCATCGTTGTGGTGTTGCCAAGCTCGGCAGAACGGTATTTAAGCACGCCATTGTTTAAAGACTTGTTCACAGCCGAAGAGCTAGAGCCTTAAACTATTCTGCACATGAGTGCGGCAAGTCAGAATTAAATACCACCTTACAAGAACAAAAAGGCCTGCTTCAATCTCTTGATGCAGGCCTTTGTATTCGCTGTTTCGCAGCTAATTTATTTCTTCGTACTGACGCGAATTCGCGGCTTATCTTTACTTGGTTTCAGCGCTGCGAGCTCTTCCGGTGTTTCTAAGCCACTGCGTAAGCGGTGAGTGTCTGAGTCGTAACGGTTAAACAGCTCGTCTTTTACGGTTTTTACCCAAATAGGTACGCCAACGAAGTAGCCGGCGCGACCGATGGCGTGTGCAGCAATGGGGGCCGTGATAAAAATAAACATCACCACCGCAAGCGCTTTAGCAATCACGACAAGGTCATTAAAGTGCAGCATTGCTGCTGCCATCATCAGGGCGACCCCTAATGCACCCGCTTTGGTACTTGCGTGCATTCGCGTCAGCAGGTCTGGCAGGCGTAAGATACCTACCGCAGCAAGCAAGGTAAACATGCCGCCAGACAACATCAGAATGGCAATAATCCAGTCTAAAATATACTCAATCATCGCGCGGGCCTCCTCGTTCTAAGAAGCGGGCAAAGCCGATTGCACCTAAGAATGCAGTTAACGCCGCCACAATCGCGACATCGATAAAGCTTGAGCGGTCGGTAAAAATTGCATAGGTACCGGTCATCGCTACCGCTACGGTCGCAAGTAACTCGAGCGCAACAACCCGATCAGGTAATGTCGGACCCAGAATCAAGCGAATGAAAATGAGTACAAACGCGATGCTGAGTAACCCAAAGGTTAGTAAATAAACAATATGCACAGGTCCTCCTTTTGGTTAGCGTAAGATCTCTAAGACCCGACGCTCCATATCTTTAAGGCTGTTCCGGAGCTCCTGCTCGTTGTCCAGGAACATGGCATGAATAAACAGCACCCGCCGATCATCGGAAACGTCGAGGCTTAATGTGCCCGGCGTCAACGAGATCAGGTTCGCTACCATGGTAATTTCTAAATCGGTTTTGGCTTCCAGTGGCATGGCAATCACACCCGGCTTCATGTGCCAAACTGGGGTGATAATGTCGAACGCAACGGTAAGGTTGGCCATTACCAGTTCTTTTAGAAAGAAAAAGATGAACTTAATCAGGCGCGGAAGTCGCCGTGTATAGCCGCGGATACCAGGTATTTGGCGCTGCATAACACCGAGCACAGCATAACCGACGAGCATGCCGAAGATCAGGTTTACGCCACCCGCGTCACCGGTTAAAACGACCCAAGTGACGGCAAGTAGCAGGTTCCACATAAAACCGGTCATGAGCCACCTCCTAACACTGCATCAATGTAGGCTTGTGGGTTCAGCAGCTGGCGCGCTGAGAACTCAGCAAGGTCATAAATCGGTTGACCGTTAAGGCCGATGTACAGGGTACATAAGGCCAGCAAGACCACCGGAATATAAAGAATGACCAATGACGATGGTGTTTTACCAGCGGTTAACGCGGTATCGTCTTGGCCCTTCGGCAGTTTCTTCCAGAAGACTTCAGACCAAATTTTGATCATTGAGTACAGGGTCAGCAAGCCAACGAGGAGCGCAATACCGGTCACCACCCAAGCAGATGCTTCGACACCCGCGCGAATGATAATAAACTTCGCGAAGAAGCCAGAGAGCGGCGGGATTCCCGCAAGTGATAATGCTGGAATTAAGAACAATATGCTTAAGAACGGCCGCGCTTTATAAATACCACCGAGCTTCTTGAGGTCGTAACAACCAAGCAAGCGGTGAGTAATACCACTGATCAAGAACAGGTTCGTCTTCACAATGATGTGGTGCATGATGTAGAACACGCCACCAATGATGGCAAGCGGCGTAAATAACGCGAGCCCCAATATCATGTAGCCGATCTGGCTGACAATGTGGAATGACAGGATTCGGCGGAACTCAAACTGCGCCGCCGCACCGAGAACACCGGTCAGCATGGTTAACGCCGCCATCCACAGTAGCAGCTCGTGGGTAAAGTCTACGTTCTGGTTAAAAATCAGGGTAAAGACGCGGAATAATGCGTACACCCCAACCTTGGTTAACAGTCCGGCAAATAGAGCGGACACCGCTACCGGTCCGGTGTGGTAAGACGCGGGTAACCAGAAAAACAGTGGGAAGGCAGCTGCTTTAATCCCGAACGCGACCATGAACATCACGGCAATGACGTCGACCATGCCGGTATTTTCCGCAGCTCCGAGTTTCACCGCGATGTCGGCCATATTCAGGGTACCGGTAATGCCGTAGAGCAAACCGATGGCACTGAGGAAAATAGCTGACGACAGCAAGTTCAAGGTGACATATTTGACCGCACCTTCCATTTGCGCTCGTTCGCCGCCAAGAATCAGCAGTGCGAATGAGGCAATGAGCATGACCTCAAACCATACGTACAGGTTGAAGATGTCACCGGTTAGGAACGAGCCAGCTACACCAGCAAGAAGCAAGTGCATGAGCGGGTAATAACCAAAGCGTTCGTGGCTTGGGGAAGCTGACGACAGCGAGAAAATGGCGATTGCAACAGCCATCATCCCGGTGAGCACCACCATAATGGCACTGAGCATGTCGGCGACTAATGTAATGCCGAACGGTGCGACCCAGTTACCCATGTACATCACGACATGGCCTTGGTCGATAACGCTAATCAATAACCAAATGCTGACACCTAGCAAGGCTAAGCTGCCAAGCAGTGAAAGGACACGCTGAATGACATTGTAGCGCCATAACATGACGCACAGCGTGCCGGTCATTAAAGGAATAATTATTGGCAGAGCGACTTCTAAACTCACGTGTCAGTATCCTTCATCTGATCCAAGTTGTCGGTACGCAGGATGTTGTACGCGCGGTGAATAAGTACAACAGCAAAAGCGAGTACCCCGAAAGCGATTACAATCGCGGTCAGAATCAATGCTTGCGGTAACGGGTCGGCAATGACGCCTTCAGGTAATACAGCGCCTTCTGGAATCAAGGGTGGTCCGCCCCGAGTCATCCCTGCTGAGGTGAAGATTAATAAGTTTGCGGCGTTCGAAATCAGCATGAGGCCGATGACCAGCTTAACAATACTGCGTCGGAGCATCATGTAGATTGCCGCTGCGTATAAGAGGCCAACGACAATGGCCATTATGGGTTCCATTTATGCCTCCTGTTAGTGTTCTTCTGCTTCGGTGAGCGCGATGAGCATCAGCATGACCGAGCCGAATACCGCGAAATAAACACCGATATCAAAAATAAGTGGGGTCGAAAGCTTAATTTCGGTTCCGCCTGGCAACATGATTGGCCACCATTGTGCCGTCAGTAATGGCTCACCATTAAAGAGTGCTGGGAATACCGAGATCATGCCAAAAAACAGGCCAATACCGATCAGGTTGCGCGGGTCGACACGCATTAGATCGCGAGTAACAGCGGCACCAAAAGTAAACAGATAAAGCGCGAAAGCCCCAGAGGCGACAAGACCGGCAATAAAACCACCGCCTGGCTCATTATGGCCGCGCAATAACAAGAAGACAGAGAACAGCAGCTGCAGAGGCACTAAAAAGCGCGCAGCGGCATGTAAAATCAGTGTACCTGGTTTCATCATGACGGTTTGTCCTCCTTGCCTTGTTGTTGATCGCTTTGCTCACCTTCGTTCGGGTCGTCATCATGACCATCAGAAGCGTCCGGACTTAAGTCTGGATTGGATTCTGCATCGCTTGCGGCAGCAATTTTTCGCTCATTGGTGGCATCGAAATCACCAGGCGCAACGATATTCTCTTTTTCCAACATGGCTTGATGAATTTCGTCGAGCGAATGCACGATGTCTTTCTCTGGGATCTTCTTCGGCGGCAGAATTAACGTACCGGCGAAGTGGTTCGCTCCAGGCGCAGTTTGCGGATTGAACTTGATCATCGCGTAGACACCCATGGCAGCAAGCGCGAGCACGAAGATTTCGCCGAGGGTATCGAGGGCTCGGTAATCAACCAAGATCACGTTGACGATATTGCGACCATGCGCGAGCGGATAACTGTTTTCGATCATATAACCGGAAATCGGCTCAAATAGTTGCACATCGATAGTAATCATAATTAAGAAGGTCATGAGTACACCAACGGTCAGCGCCACCGCCGCATCGCGGATGCGTTCGCGGGTCGTCGAGATGTTCGAGAAACTTGGCAAGCGGAACAAGACCAATACCAACAAAATAACCGTCAAGGTTTCGACGAGGATTTGGGTAATACCAAGGTCAGGTGCACTGAACAAGATGAACACCAGCGCGATGGTGTAACCAACGCCACCCATAGCGGCAACCGCACCCAAGCGTGAATGGGTGACGCTGGCCGTGATGGCTGCGGCCACTAGGACGCCAAGCACCATGATCTCATGGAAGTACACCGACACGTCAAAGTTCCAGTGAATCTGATAACGGCTCAGCAAGGTGTAGCCGGTTAAGCCGACGAATACTAAGACGATGGTGCGCAAATAGTTCCGCATGGAACCATTCTGCAATTTGCGGGTTTGCCATTCGGCGACCCAAACAATCGCGTCCATAAACCAGAAGTATCCGCGCTCAGGACCACGAGCAATAATCGGGTCAAGGACGCGTAAGCGTGCACGGGTACCGTCCCATACTTTAAATAAGATTAAACCGGCAATTAAGCTAACAGCTGAAAGCATCAGCGGCAGATTAATACCGTGCCAGAGTGCTAGGTAGCCATCGACAACCGTGCCAGCAACGGCATTTGTTGCAGGTTGTGTAATCCAGTAACCAGCCAAGCCCGGTAGCAGGCCAGCCACTAGCGACAGAGTCACTAGCACGATAGGACCAGCGAGCATGGCGATGGGCGGTTCGTGAATCTTTTCCGCCGCTTTAGGTGCTTTAAAGGCACCAAAGAAGGGGCGTAGAGCAATGACGGCCGCTACGGTGACAATGAAAATGGAACCGACGATGACCAAGGCGTAGATAAACCATGCGAATGCGCCTTCAATCATGGCTTCCAGCAAGAGCTCCTTGGCAACGAAACCAAATAACGGCGGAATACCGGCCAGAGACAACGCGGCAACCCCGGTTAGGACCGCTGTGACCGGTAAGTACTTGCGTAAACCGCCGAGCTCTGTAACTTCGCGACTACCGGCTTCGTGGTCGACAATCCCGGCGAGCATAAACAGCGCGCCTTTGTAGAGTGAATGCGCAAGCAAGTAAGCGGCAAAACCAAGCATTGCGAGCTCGGTGCCAATACCGAGTAACAAGGTTAAGGTACCGAGAGCCATGACGGTGGAGTAGGCCAGCAACTTTTTCAAGTCAGTGCTGCGCAAGGCCATAAAGGCACCGGTAAATAAGGTTAAGGCACCAAATGTACTAAGAATAATTGTCCACAGTTCAGTACCGCCAAGTTGCGGTTGCAGGCGCGCCAATAAATAGATACCAGCCTTGACCATTGTCGCAGAGTGTAAGTAAGCACTCACTGGCGTTGGCGCTGCCATGGCATTTGGCAACCAGAAATGGAATGGGAACTGAGCAGATTTGGTAAAGGCACCCAGTAGCAAACAAATGAGCATGCCGGTGTACAGCGCATGGCTGGTCACGCTGTTGCTACTATTGAGAATTTCTTGAATTGAGTACGAGCCACCGGCAATCGCGAGCATGACAATACCAGCAAGCAGCGCGAGGCCACCGGCAACGGTCACGATTAACCCTTGTAACGCCGCTTTCCGAGCGCTTTCTTGGTGATGGTTAAAACCAATCAACAAGTACGAGGTGATACTGGTGAGCTCCCAGAATACGAAGAGGGTAATGAGATTATCAGCCAGGACTAAGCCAAGCATGGAGCCCATGAACGACAGGAGCACCACTAAAAAGCGGTTCTGGTCTTCATGGCCCTTCAGGTATGCTCCTGCGTATAGCACAATAAATGTACCGATACCGCAAATGAGCAATGCAAACATCAGTGATAAGCCATCGAGCACCATAGTAAACGAGATGTCGAGACCGGGAATCCAAGCAAACTCGTGGATCAGTACTTCACCGCTAGCAATGAGTGGAATGTGTCCGGCGAACCAAATGGTCAAGGCTGCGGGCACAATAGCCATTAAGTAGGCGGTTCGGTGCTGATGCTGCACGAATAACCAAGGGGTTACGAGTGCTGCAAGGTAGATCACCAGAACGGCTAGTTGCATGCGTTTTCCTCTTTCAGCAAACCCAAAATCAATAAGTTACCGAAAATATCGGCGCGTCGAACGGGATAATCTAGCATAAATCATAAAAAATCTGTAAGTAAACTCGTCCGAAAAGTTTAATCATTCATCATTGCAATTGCGTGATCGCACCCTTATTTAACCCTTGCAAATTAGTCTTTCCAGCTCTAGATTGCGCCCTAATTCCGTGTTGAAGAGAAGTAAACGTAAAAATGGAACGAGCAGATTACCAAACTTGGCAAGTACGCTTCGAAAACTTACGCAGCAATAAGGTTTTTGAGCTTATTGTCGTGGCGATTATTATTTTTTCGGCTTTGGTTGTGGGTGCGAAAACCTACGAGGAAACAACCCGTTTTACCCAAATCATGGATGTACTGGATTGGGCGGTCACGGTATTTTTTGTGGTTGAGATTGCAATTCGCATGCTTGCCGAAAAGCGCTACCGCGACTTCTTTAAGTCGGGTTGGAACATCTTCGACTTTGTCATTGTGGTCGCGAGCTTAATTCCAGTCGATGGTGGTCAAAGCGTGCTCTTGGCGCGTTTGCTGCGGGTTTTCCGAGTGCTACGCTTAGTTTCGATTGTGCCGGAGCTGCGTGTGCTCATGAATGCGTTTTTGAAAGCGCTGCCGCGCATGGGCTATGTTGCCTTGTTCATGTTCATTATTTTCTATATTTACGGCGCCGTTGGCAGCTTTATCTTCCGTGATATTAACCCGTTCTATTGGGAGAATATTACCATTGCCATGCTCACACTGTTCCGTATAGCGACGTTTGAGAGCTGGACGTCGATCATGTACGAGACCATGGAAGTCTATCCGATGTCTTGGCTGTATTACGTCAGCTTTATCTTCCTCAGTGCCTTTATTTTCTTGAACATGATGATCGGTATTGTGCTCGAAACGATGCAAAAAGAGAGTGCTGCCCAAGAAGTGGAGGACGGCAAAGGAGAAGCCGCGGATATTCATTGGATGCGTGAACAGATGGCTATGATGCAACAGCAAATACAGGACATGCACAGACAAATTGTGCCGGCTAAGCGCACGCCTGAAGGTTCTGTCGAGCGTTTATCGACAGAGCAGAAAGACCGTTAAACAAATTAACACCAGTTCCGCCGGCTATTCGAGGCACTGGTTTTAGAGGCAGTGGTATTTAAGACCGCAGTATTTGAGACAGTAAGACGAACAAATCCGACGTGAAGTCGTGTGAGATCCAACTATACTGATTGCAACGTTATCGTTTTCTACATGATGTTAGCGATGTGGTTTCGCATAATCTCACACCTACCGTTCAATGCGATTCAGCAAGAATCGGTGACAACGGCAAGTATTCAGATAGGAAGGTTAAACATGGCAAAGCTAGGTTCTTTTCTGGTGTCATTGCTGTTCGGACTCAGCGTAACCGCTGCGACTGCAAATGAGCATGTGACAGTATTTGAAAACGTTCATGTTCTGACCATGCAGCCGGAACACCAAGGGCAAATTCTACGCCAACAAACGGTCGTGATTCAGGGTGACCGGATTATTGCAATGGGTGCACAGGGCGATGTTGAGATTCCCGCCCATGCACAACGCATTACTGGTGAAGGTCGGTATTTATTGCCCGGTTTAGCGGAAATGCATGGTCATGTGCCGCCAACCCAGTCATTTACGGGAATTCCTGAGCGCTATTTAGACGATGTCTTGTATTTATACCTTGCCGGCGGGGTGACTACCGTCCGCGGCATGCTTGGGCATCCTCATCAGTTGCAGTTGAAAGACGATATTGCGGAAGGTCGTCGTATTGGTCCAACGCTGTACCTTGCCGGCCCAAGTTTTAACAGCAACACCGTGCGTGACCGAGCGCAGGCACGGCAGCGAGTTCGTGAGCATGCGGAAGAAGGTTGGGATCTGTTAAAAATTCATCCGGGTTTAAGCCTTGACCAATACCAAGCGATTGCCGCAGAAGCACACGAGCAGGGCATCGACTTTGCCGGCCATGTGCCGACGGATGTAGGTATTCGTCACGCAATTATCCTTGGAAGTCGCACTATCGACCACCTTGACGGTTACTTGGCGGAAGTGGACGGCTTTGAGCAGCCTGTCAGTGATGAAGTGTTACAAGAATTGGCAGAATTTACGGTTGCCCATGGTGTTGGCGTGGTGCCAACCCAAGCCTTGTGGGCGACCTTAATTGGCGCTGGTGACGCGGAGGCAATGCGGGCATACCCTGAACTGCAATACGTACCGCAACAGGTGCGCGCTGGTTGGTTTAACTTTTTAGACGATCCGCAAAGTGTGTATTACACCGGTAACACAGCGGCAGTGCATCAGGAAAACCGTCAACGCCTTCTTGCTGCATTGTATGAAGCTGGCGCAGAAATTCTTTTGGGTACCGATGCACCGCAGTTATTTAGCGTGCCAGGCCTGTCGATGCGCCGGGAAATTCCATTCATGGTCGACGCTGGTATGACGCCATATGACATTATCTATTCGGGTACGGTGGCGGTTGGTCAGTATTTCGCTCAACAAGACGAGTTTGGTCAAGTCCGCGTAGGACATCGCGCCGACTTGTTGTTGGTCGGCGAGAACCCGCTTGAGAATATCAGCACGCTGTATGAGCCAGTTGGCGTGATGGCCCAAGGGCAGTGGCATAGCCGCAGCGCAATTGAGGCCAAACTCGCTGAGATTGCTGCGGCGTATCGAGCAGAGTAGGCCGCAGCAGCGGCCTGCAGATGGCTTTTTTACCAGCTACTTTAACGGCTACTTTACCAGCTACACGATAAAGTGTTTGGAAATATGGCGGAACGTGTCGGTACCGGCACGTTCTAGCCATTCAAACACCACCATTTCATAACTGACCACATGCGCACCAGCGGCTTGCATACGTTGCAGGGCAAGTGCTTTGTCACCATCATTGCGCGAGCCAACGGCATCGGCAACCACATACACCGTATATTCGGCCTCGAGCAGATCAAGCACGGTTTGCAAGACGCAGACATGGGTTTCAGTGCCACAAACCACGACCTGATTACGCTTGAGCTCCTCAAGAGCAAGCGGCAAGTGCTCTTCGCGCATGGCACTGAAATGAATCTTCTCAATGACCTTGGCGTGGGTCAAATGCTCCTTTAAGCTCGCGGCTGTATGGCCGAGGCCTTGTGGATACTGTTCGGTAATCAGGGCGGGAATTTCGAGTAAATGACTCACTTGGGCAAGTTTTTCGCTGTTCGCGACAATGCTGTCGGCATGGGCGATTGCTGGGCGCAAACGCTCTTGGATATCAATAACAAGCAACACTGACTCGAGGCGATTTAACGCATCAGCAGAACGATAGTCGAACATGCAAACCTCCTCAGGCCTTTGAATTAATTCGCGAGCCTCCAGATGTGGATTTGCCGTCAGCACCGTAAAGCGGCGTGCCGGCTGCCTCACGAATAATATTGAGCATTTGTTGGTTATGTTGCAAGCGATGTTGGATTAATTCGCCGTTGAGTTGATTTTGCCGGCTCACCTCACGCGCGAGTTCCAGAACTTGCTGCCAGACGTCGCTGCAGCCAGCAATTTGTGCAAGCTTTGCAGCACCTTCGCGACTTTCGCCGAGGCCTTGGCCAGTTTGCAGAGTGCGCCGTTGCTGTTCGTTTTCTTGCAGAGCCGCAAAATGTTCAGCTTTGGCTTTCGCAATAGTTTCTAGCGCTTTGCCGTCGATAGAACCAACACCAAGCAGTTCCTGCTCTTGATTAAGCAAGTCGGTGAGTTGCTGCAAACGCGCGTGTTGGCTGCTGAGGAATTGATTTAGGCGTTGAGATAATGCTGTGCTCACTCTATTTTCCTTATCGCTAAGACCCTAGTGACAATAACCGAAAGAGCCGAACAGTGAATTTGGATACCGAGTGAGCGAGGTAAAGGCCGCAATGATTTGCGACCTTGATTAGCTTTGTGATTTCAGTAGATCTTGCACGCTAGCAATTAAGCCGTCGGCAATTTTGTCTACGTTAATATCGAGCTTACCGTCACGAATTGCTTCGCGCAACTCCGCCACTCGGGCCATATCAATGTCTTGGCTCGTGTCTTGTGTGGTTTGACTAAAATGCGTCACCGCCGCCGGTGAGGAAACAGGTTCAGAGCCTGCTGACTTCTGAACTTTGCTGCCTTTATTCGGTTCCGTTTGTGAACTCGGAGGTAACGGCTGTGTACCATTAATTTTCAAGGTAGACCCCTTAGCTATTCGTGCTATCTATCGTTCTACATGCGCTTCGCATGTGCTGCATACCGAATTTATCGGCACGAATCAGCGAAACTTTAGCGAAACATGACAGCAATTATACGGTCAAGTGGTGAAAAAAGCAGCTTTTACGCTTTCCTTACAATTGCACGCGCGCTTGTCCTGGTCCCGTCACTCGCGCATGAATGATTTCACGCTGTCCCACACGAATTCGAATCGATTCTCCAATGGCGCCATTTTCAAGCGCTTCGCCTTCGCGGGAAACAGAAAAACCGTTACCCTCTGCTCGAATTACGACAATCTGCCCACGCTGAATGACCGGTGGTTGGTGCACCATGTGACTTTGCATGGGCTGGCCACTGCGAATCTGACGCCGACTGACCTGACCAATAAGCTCGCTCACCGCATAGACGCTTTGTTGTGAGGCTCGGGATAAATCCATCTGCTCAGTGGTGAGCAATTCTGCTGTAATTAACTGGCCGGTGGCGATGTCTTGGCGAGCAACGACAACCTCACCAATCAATTCAATATTCGCTTGCAAATAACGCACGAGCTGCGGGTTCTCCGCACAGGTTGCGGCCACAGAAACCCGGCCAAGGAAACGTTGCTGGCGGTTCGGCAATGAAAGCTGCGGATTATCACAGGGCAGGCCTGCAGGCGGCAACGTCATGCTAACCGTGGCTTGTGAATAAGGAGGCACCAAAGTCGTCGTGCGTTCGGCAGTGGCAAGTTCTTGCAATAAGAATTCTTGCACTGCGAGTTCTAATTGCGCGTGGGTGTCATTGGCGTGAGCAACAGGCACAAGCAAACTCGGCAAGCCCACAACGAGCACCGAAAGCAGCCAAGCTGTTACGCCAAAAACGTTATTAATCATGCGCTTAGAATTCCGGTCACGGTCCCTAATGCTGTGCTGCGGTGTGTCGGCAGCGTGAATATGGCGAGCATTATACGGTGTTGTGGTGGTGGCAAAGGCGAGAAATAAGGTGAAAAAAGTGGCTTTTTTGAGCCATTGACTTTACTCGCCTGCAGTTAATCTTCACGGTGCGAAATCCCCCTTGCAAGAGTTGGTTAAAAAATAACCAAGCAAGCGATGGGACGAACAACAACTGAGAGGCATCGAGATGATCGATAAGTTAACAGGCACTTTGCACTTCCATCAGGAAGCTTTGAATTTGCGGCATGAACGTCAGCAGGTGTTGGCCAACAACATTGCTAACGCCGACACGCCAAACTTTAAAGCGCGCGATTTTGACTTCCGCAGTGAATTGGAGCGGGCAGTGCAGCAAGGCCGCAATACGACGGGTACCGGCCTTGCGACGACGCAAAAAGGTCATATCCAAGGTGGTAAACCACAGTTTACCGTCGACAACTTGCAGTACCGTAACCCGCATCAAGCGCGAATGGACGGCAATACGGTCGACATGGATATGGAGCGCAGTCGTTTTCTCGACAACTCGGTGCGTTATCAAGCAAGCCTGCAATTTATTGATGGTCGTATTAAAGGCCTGCGAACTGCAATGCAGTCAGAATAACCGGAGCAAAAGCCATGAGTATGTTCTCGATTTTTGATATTTCGGCCTCAGCATTGACTGCCCAGTCGCAGCGCATGAATGTGTCGGCCAGTAACCTTGCGAACGCGGACAGCGTCGCCGGCCCTGACGGTCAGCCCTATCGCGCCAAACAGGTCATTTTTGAAAGCCGCCTACAAGACGCGCAAAACTCGCGTAACGGTGTCGCTGGTGTGCAAGTACGCGAAGTGGTGGAAGACCAATCGCCATTGCGGATGGAGTATCGCCCAGGGCATCCGTTAGCCAATGAAGACGGCTACGTCGCCATGCCCAACGTCGACCCAGTTGCGGAAATGGTCAATATGATTTCGGCATCGCGCTCTTATCAGGCCAACGTTGAAGTCATGAACACCACCAAACAGTTGCTTAGCCGCACACTGACGATTGGAGAATAAGACCATGTTGAACCAAATTGATACGTCGGTTTTACAGAACGTCAACGGCCAGCAAACACGCCGTAGCTCTGAAGCTGATGATTTGCACAAGAACTTCATGACCTTGTTGACGACACAACTGCGCAATCAAGATCCATTGAATCCAATGGAAAACGCCGAAATGACCTCGCAGTTGGCGCAAATTAATACCGTCAGCGGGATCGAAAAACTCAACGACACGATGGACGTAATTAACCGTCAAATCGAGTCGGATCGCTTTATGCAAGCGTCCTCACTCATCGGTAAAGCGGTACTCGTACCGGGTGACAAACTGCTGATGGGTGACGAGGGTAACCCAACACCGATCGCGTTTGATTTAGCTGAGCCTGCGAGTGAGGTCAAAGTGCGCATTCTCGATCTGAACGGCAATGTGGTGCGTGAATTCAACGCCGGAGCGACGGGTTCAGGTCTGCAAACAATAGGTTGGGACGGCAAGCTCTCAGATGGTACGCGTGCACCTGCAGGGGCATACCGGTTTGCCGTAACAGCGACCAATGATGGCCGTGCAATTAATTATGAATCGCTGAATTATGCCGAAGTCATGGCGGTCAGCAAGGGCCACCCAGACGGTCTCCGTCTTGATTTGGGTGGAATTTTTGAACCAGTTCGTCTGCAAGATATACGTCAGGTCGTCTGACGGGCAACCGTCTGAGTACCCCAAGCGGTTGCCTGACGGATCGTGATCAAAACAATTAAAGGAGCTCATTATGAGTTTTTCACAAGCATTAAGCGGTTTACGAGTTTCCGCAGAAAGCCTGAACGTGGTCAGTAACAACATAGCCAACGCCCGTACAGTCGGTTTTAAGTCAACCGGTATTCGGTTTGCTGATGTTTACTCGGACAGCCGCGTGGGTTTAGGTGTTCGAGTGGGTGGTTTGGTGCAAAACTTCAATGCCGGTAACCAAGAAACTACCAACCGCAACCTCGACTTAGCGATTAACGGTAACGGTTTCTTCCGTCTTATTCAGAACGACCAAACCGTGTTTTCGCGCAATGGTCAGTTTAGTTTGACCAAAGACGGCTTTATTGAAAACGCCCAAGGCGCGCGCTTAACCGGTTATAACCGTGGCACCGCCCAAGGTACCGCACCTGAAGCGATTCGTATCCCAGCTGACGGTATTAGTGCTCAGCGCACAAACAACGTTGATGCGTCGTTTAACCTTGATTCACGAGCAGAAGCAATTGCTGCAACCGGCGCTGGCAACCAAACCTTTAGCCCTGACGATCCAAATAGCTACTCATATGTCAGCAACGTGTCGGTTTATGACTCATTAGGTACGCGTCATGACGTGCGTATGTTCTTCTTCAAGCATGATGATAACGAGTGGTCAGTTGGCTTCTTAACCGACCAAGACCAGCCGTTAGACCCAAATGCGATTCCTGTGCAGTACGACGTGGCAACACAGCCAGTGGAATTTGCTGCTGACGGGACCATTGTGGTGCCTGATAACGGCGTTGGCATTGCTTACAATTTCGACCCGCAAAATGGTGCTGACCCAGTGAATTTCGCGCTGAATCTGACTGGAACCACCCAGTTTGCGAATAACTTTGAAGTTGCGGCTTTGGCGCAAGACGGTTACACCTCGGGCTCGCTGTTACGTTTGAGTGTCAACGAACAAGGCCAAATCGTCGGTACCTATAACAATGACCAACAACAAGTGCTTGGTACGTTAGCGCTGGCGACCTTCCGCAATAACGAAGGTTTACGAGCGATTGGTAACAACGTTTGGGTTGAAACCGGCAATTCAGGTGCGCCTATTGTTGGTGTACCAGGGGAAGCTCAGTTTGGTCAGATCGCGTCAGGTGTTGTTGAAGCGTCGAACGTTGACCTCAACCAAGAGCTGGTCGACTTGATTATCGCTCAGCGTAACTATCAGGCGAATGCGCAAAGTATCCGTACTCAGGACGAAGTCCTGCAGACCACGGTGAACTTACGCTAATTATAAGTAATAAAACAGCCTAGGCACCCGGTGTGATACCGAGTGCCGAAGCTCTGAATACTGCAGGAGCAAACCATGGATGCAATGATTTACACCGCAATGAACGGGGCTCGTAATACGCTCGATAAACAGAGCAGCATTACCCACAATCTTGCGAATGTGAACACCAGTGGCTTTCGTCAACAGCTTGATGCGACGCGTACCGTCTACATTGACGGCCAAGGCACGTTAGCGACGCGAGCAACCTCGGTGGCAACCACACCGAGCTTTGACAGCACGGCTGGGCCGGTTAACCAAACCGGACGGCCACTGGACATTGCTATTCGTGGTGAAGGCTGGCTTGCTGTGCAAGCGCCTGACGGCAGCGAAACTTATACCCGCCGTGGTGATCTGAGCATCGACGAAAATGGCGTCTTAAATAGTAACGGTCGCCCAGTAATGGGTGACGGTGGTCCGATTATCGTACCGCTTGGCGCTGAATTAACGATTGGTGACGACGGGACGATTACTGCTCGTGGCCAAGGCCAGAACGCGAATGAAGTGGCGGAAATTGACCGCTTGAAGCTCGTTCAAGCAGCCCCCGGTCAGTTGACTCGTGGCGAAGACGGTCTATTTCGGAGCGTCACCGGTGCGCCGTTCGCCGCTAGCGAGACGGTACGCGTGGTGAGTGGGGCATTAGAGGGCAGTAATGTCAGCTCTGTTGAAGCTATGGTGGCCATGATTAGTAATCAACGGATGTTCGATATGCAGATGAAGGTGGTTACGACTGCCGACGAAAATGCTCAACGTGCCAACAGTTTATTGTCGATGTCGTAAGCAGCACGACATTGCGGAGAAAAGCAGATGATTAAGTCACTATGGACCGGTAAAACCGGCTTAGAAGCACAACAGTTCCAAATGGATGTGATTACCAACAACCTTGCCAACGTGAATACCACCGGCTTTAAACGTTCGCGCGCGGTTTTCGAAGATCTGTTGTATCAGAATTTACGGCAGCCAGGTGCGATGAATAATGCCCAAGATCGCCTGCCTTCAGGCTTGCAGCTGGGTACGGGTGTTCGGGCGGTGGCCACTGAACGCTTGCACACGCAAGGCAACTTGATTAACACAGAAAACTCACGCGATATCGCGATTAACGGCAAAGGCTTTTTCCAAGTCTTAATGCCTGACGGCAACCTTGCCTACACTCGCGACGGTAGCTTCCAACTCGACCAAAACGGTCAACTTGTTACCGCGAACGGTTATCCGATTGAACCGGGTATTTTCCTACCTGCGAACGCCATGAGCGTGACAATTGGCGAAGACGGTATTGTGTCGGTGACAACCCCAGGAAACAACCAAGACCAACAAGTGGGTCAAATTACGTTGGCGCACTTTATTAACCCAGCCGGACTTGAAAGTATTGGCGGCAACCTCTATCGCGAAACCGCGTCATCGGGGGTACCAGAAGAACAGATTCCGGGAAACAACGGTGTTGGTCGTTTAATGCAAGGTTTTGTTGAAAACTCGAACGTGAACGTTGTGGAAGAGATGGTCAATATGATTCAAACCCAACGCGCATACGAAATTAACAGCCGTGGTATTCGTACCAGCGACGAAATGCTGGCGCGTTTAACTCAATTGTAATGACAATTGTAATGCCAGTTGCAAAGACTACTGTAACGACGTGAAAACATTTAAGGTGAGTGAGGGCAAGAACATGAACAATTCAAAGCTTATGCAGGCGGGCCTGTGCCTTGTTGCTGTTGCTTTTCTGGCGGCATGCTCCTCACCGCCAAAACCACGTGTGGTGTCTGAGCCTGAGCCGATGATGTATCCGGAGCGGGTCGAAATGGTTGCTAATGGCTCGATATTCCAGCCCCAACGTGGTTACGCACCTTTGTTTGAAGACCGCCGGCCACGCATGACGGGTGACATTATTACCATTTTGCTGGAAGAACAGGTGAGTGCTTCGAAAAGTTCGCAAACATCCGCGAGCCGAAGCAGCTCGATGTCTGCAGATTTAGCGAATTTGCCCGATGTTCTCGACCGTTTGGCAGAGCTTGGCTTTAACGTCGGCACCGACAATAGCTTCCTTGGTCAAGGCGCAGCAAGTGCGAATAACCGTTTCCAAGGGACGATTACCGTTTCGGTCTTAGAGATTCTACCCAATGGTAACCTGCGCGTGCGTGGTGAAAAACACATTGCGATTAACCAGGGTGCCGAGTACATCCGGTTTTCTGGCGTGGTAAACCCACGTGCGATTACCGCACAAAACACGGTGTTGTCGACGCAAGTCGCTGACGCGCGCATTGAATACATCGGTGACGGCTATGTGCATGACGCCCAACGCATGGGTTGGATGCAACGTTTCTTTAATTGGGCGAGCCCGCTGTAGGAGTTTCTATGAAACACATTCTAATCAAAGTGATTGCAGCGTTGGTATTAGCAACTCTTACCTTTAGTGCCCAAGCTGAAAAGATTCGTGACCTTGCTGACTTTGCTGGTGTGCGTGACAACGTGCTAGTCGGCTATGGCTTAGTTGTCGGCCTTGATGGTACGGGTGACCAAACCACCCAAGCGCCGTTTACCGGTCAAAGTTTGAGCAACATGTTGTCGCAGCTTGGTGTCACGGTTCCACCTGGAACAAATATGCAGTTGCGTAATGTCGCAGCAGTAATGGTTACCGCTGACTTACCGCCGTTTTCGCGTGCAGGTCAACGTCTTGATATCACTGTGTCGTCAGTAGGTAACGCACGTAGTTTGCGTGGCGGCACGTTACTGATGACGCCTTTGCGCGGAGCCGACGGGGAAATTTATGCCTTGGCTCAAGGTAACCTACTGATCAGTGGCGCCAGTGCTGAAGCTGCAGGTAGCTCGCAAGTGATTAACCACCAATCGGCTGGTCGCATCGCCGGTGGTGCAATTGTTGAACGTGAAGTTCCACTGGTCATGGGCGGCAATCAAGGTGAGCTCGAATTACAGTTAAAAACCAACGACTTCTCGACGGTTGAACGCGTTGTGCAACGTATTAACGAAGAGTTCGGGTTATTTGTTGCCTCAGCGGTCGACGGTCGCACCATTCGTTTATTTGGTCCAAACGATGCCAATGAGCGCGTGAGCTTTATGGCTCGAATCGAACAAATTGAAATTGATACACCGGAAGGCCCAGCGCGGGTTGTCTTAAATTCGCGAACCGGCTCTATTGTGTTGAACGGTCAGGTTCGCTTGCGCCAAGCGGCGATTGCCCATGGTAATTTGTCGATTGCGATTCAATCGCGCCAACAAGCGAGCCAGCCTGGCGCTTTGAGCCGTGGCCGCACGGTGATTACCGAACAAGCTGAGATTGATATTCAACAAGACGACGGCACTTTAAATATCGTTGAAGGTGCGGACTTGATGGAAGTCGTCAATGCCTTGAACGCACTGGGTGCGACACCAGCAGATTTAATGGCAATTCTTGAAGCCTTGAAAGCGTCCGGTTCATTGCGGGCAAGTTTGGAGATTATCTAATGGCAGATATTTCGGTGAATAACCAGTTGCTCGGTCAACGTTTAGCCATGGATGTGACCCAGCTGGAAAGCATTAAAACCGTGAACCGCCACGACCCGAACGCTGGCTTAGGACAAGCGGCGGAAGAATTTGAAGCCTTGTTCTTGCACATGATGCTCAAAACCATGCGTGAAGCGAGTGGACCGTCGGAGTTATTTGATAGTCACGAACGCGATACGCTCATGTCGATGCATGACGAACAACTAGCTCGTCACATGGCAACCAAAGGCATTGGCCTCGCGGAACAGTTGGTGCAACAGCTCAAACAGCCGCAAAAGTAAAAGTGGTAGTTAGGGCTCAAGTTTGTTGTGCCGCTGCCGATAATTCTAAACAGATGAATTTGTTGTGAGGCTTTGTTTGTATGAGTGTATTTAATATTGGTGTTGGCGGGCTGCAAGCAGCACAAGCGGGCTTGTATGCGACCAGTAATAACATTGCCAATGTATACACCCCTGGTTACAACCGTGAAATCGTGCAGTTTGGCGAAAACAGCACGGGCGGTGTGAAATTGATGTCGATTGAACGTCAGTTTAATCAGTTTATCGCCTCACGACTCAACAGCGCCGAGAGCAATCTCAATGGCCTGAAAGCCTACCAAGCACAGATTAGCCAAATTGATAACCTGCTGTCCGATGCCGACGCCGGAATCGGTCCAATGCTGCAACGCTTCTACTCGGCGGTAAGTGACTTGTCGTCCAACCCTGCAGACGCGGCGGCGCGTGAAGGTGTGCTCGGAACGGCGAATAGTTTAACCGCACAGTTTCGCGCATTTAATAACTATTTGAACGACATGCAAGGCGATATCAATGGTCAAATCGCCAGTGAAGTCACCAAAGCGAATGAGCTAGCTAAGCAAATTGCATCACTGAACGGTGACATTACCGCAATGCGTGCGGCGGCAGGACAAGAACCAAACATGTTGTTGAATCAGCGCGACCACGCGGTAGCTGAGCTCAGCAAGATCATGGACATTCGCGTCAATGCCCAAGGTAATGGCCAATACAATATTTCCTTTGGGAATGGCTTGTCGTTAGTTGCAGGTGAAACGGCGACAACGTTGCAGCCAATGCGTGATTCCGCCGACCCAAATCGTCTTACCCTTGGCTATATTAGCCGCACCGGCGCAAATATCCCGTTGGAAGAAGGTGTTTTCACACAGGGTACGCTTGGTGGCTTAATGCAATTCCGCACAGAATCGTTGGACAAGCTGCAAGGTCAACTAGGCCAAATGGCTGTGTCGATGACGCAAGCTTACAACGAAGTACATAACGCCGGCTTTGACTTGAATGGTCAAGCGGGTGAAGACTTATTTACCATTGGTCAACCGCGAGTTAACTCACATAGCCGCAATGAAAGCGGAGTAGTCGCAACGGTTTCTTTTGAAAACGTCCAACAGCTCAACTCGTCTGCTTATGACGTCAACTTCAGCAATGGCGAGTTCACTGCGATTCGTCGCGACAATGGTCAAGCGGTTGCGGTAACGGTTAATCCTGACAACAGCATTAGTTTTGGTGGCCTGAACATGAGCTTCGATGGCACGCCGGAGAATGGTGATCGATTCCGTGTCTATCCGGTGCAAGATGTTGCTTCTGGTTTTGGCTTGAATATTACGGACGCTGCGAAATTAGCAGCTGCAACCTCGCCAAATAGCGGTGACAACACCAATGCGATGGAATTGCAGTCCTTACAGAACCGCGCGGTTGTGGGCGGTTCGGCGACGTTTACTCAAGCATATGCTGCCATTGTCAGTGACACCGGCACACGGATTAGTGTGTTGAATGCCAATTTAGCTGCCCAAGAAGGCCTAGCAGACCAATTACGAATGCTCCAGCAAGCCGAGTCTGGTGTGAATTTAGACGAAGAAGCCGCGAACTTAATGCGTTATCAGCAATACTACCAAGCGAATGCACGGGTAATTCAGGCTGGTATTACGATTATGGAAGAGCTGCTGCAGCTACGCTAACGAATAAGGTGACCCCATGCGAGTCAGTACACAGATTATTTTTGACCAAAACATGAAGTCGATGAGCCAGCAGCAGTCTGCGTTCATGAAAGTCGGTAACCAGTTAGCGACCGGTCGTCGGGTTGTGAATATCTCTGATGACCCACAAGCTGCCTCGCGGGCAGTGAACGTGCAGCAGTCCAAAGCGACGACGCAGCAAATGCTCGACGCTCGTGTTTCAGCACGGAATAACTTGTCACAGCAAGAAAGTGTTTTAAATGGCTTGGGCGACATGATCACGCGCTCAAAAACCTTGTTAGTGCAGGCGTCTAACGGTGCGATGAGTGAGTTGGATAAAGCGTCGATTGCTGCGGAACTGGAAGGGCTGTACGAAGCCATGATCGGCCAAGCGAACGTGACCGATGGTGTCGGCCGCTTCTTGTTTGCTGGCCAAAAAGACGACTCTGCGCCGGTGGTCAAAATTGACGGCCGTGCCCAGTTTGTGGCGGATATTGTGCCACGTGAGCAATTCATCGACGACAACCGCAAAATGACCGTTCGCGACACCGCTGAGCGCGTCTTCGCAGCAGCGCCCGGCAGCACCACGTACCACGTGAAAGTCGACAGTGCTAACCAAGGCACGCTGGTGGTAAATTCAACCAACGTACTGGATACCAGCAACCCACAGTTTGGTGAGAAATTTACCGTCGCGTTTGCTGATGACGGTGCAGGCGGCTTGACCTACTCGATTACAACTGCCGCAGGTGAGCAGGCAACCGGCGCGTTTAATGCCGGTGATGCGATCGAGTTCGGTGGTTTGCGCTTTGCCACATCAGGTACACCGAGTGCGGGTGATAGCTTTACCGCTGGCCGTGCCGCAGAAATGGATCCGAACCTGTTCCGCACCATGGAAGACGTGATTCAACAGCTTCGTCAGCCACTCGAAACCGACGAACAGCGCGCAGCGCAGCGCAACGTTTTAAGTGAGTCGATGCGCGAGCTCGACCACATGCTCGATAACATTTTGACCCGCCGCGCTTCAGTCGGCTCACGCTTGAACGAGCTCGACACTTTGGACTTAGTTGGCAACAACCGCTTGCTTGCCTATGAGCAAACATTGTCGGACTTAGTCGACCTTGATTATGTGAAAGCAGCGTCTGACTACAGCATGCGCATGATTGGCCTACAAGCCGCACAAAAGACCTTTGTCGACATTAAAGGCATGAACTTGTTTGATTATTTGCGCTAATTCGAGCGCCGATTTCTATCCCCTCGCAATTCGCGACTTTGCTGTTTAGCACACCCAGTTCACAGCGTTGACTGGGTGTTTTTCTATGTGTTGCTTTTAGGTCACAGGTATTGGTGCGAGGGCATGAATCAGCTCGTCAACAAACGAAATCGCTTGGGCAAACAAGCCTTGGAGGAAGCCGCCGAGGTTGGTGGTGAGGATCATCAATAAGAACAAACCCATGGTCAATGACATAGGGAAACCAATCGAGAAGACCGTTAGCTGCGGCGCCGAGCGGTTCAGAATGCCGAGGGTAATGTTGATAATTAGCAGTGCGCCAAATACAGGTAGCGCTAACAAAATACCGCTAATAAAAACAATGCTGCCAAAACGCGCTAGTGTGTCAAACGCTGAAAGGTTTAAGCCGGCAGTACCAATGGGCAAATGCTGAAACGAAAAAGCCAGCACCTCGATCATCATTAAGTGCACGTTGAGCGCCAAATACATCAGCATCGCGAAGGTGTGCAAAACGCGTGATAAAACCATGCTGTTCGTGCCGCTGTCGGGCGAAAAGAAGGTCGCAAAGGCGAGGCCCATTTGTAAGCCGATAAACTCACCAGCAGCCATGACAGCGGCTAACGTGATTTGCATGACAAGGCCAATGGCAACGCCAATGAGCATTTGCTCAACGATGATGCCAAATGCGGCCCAAGACCATAATGGGATGTCCGGCATGGGCGGAAGAATAGGGCTGATGACAATGGCGAGCAGGGCAGCAAAGCCAATTTTAAGCTGATTTGGTATCCGCGAATGACCCAATATCGGCGCAATTGCCATGAAGCCAAGTACACGCACCAGCGGCCAGAAAAATGCGGCTATCCATTCTTGCAGCTGTGTAAACGTGACTTCAATCATACGGGTTCCAGCCTACCGATAAGCGCATGGCGGCGGACTAGGAAACCATGAGCGGAATATTGGTAAACAGCTCACGGGTAAAGTCCATAATCAATTGCAGCAGCAGCGGACCGATAATAACGAGAACAATCACCACGCCTAAGATCTTGGGAATAAATGATAAGGTCATTTCGTTAATTTGCGTGGCAGCCTGAAACAAGCTCACCGTTAAACCAATCAGCAGGGCAGTTAACAACAGTGGGCCGGCGAGATAAAGCGTGACGCGCATACCTTGATAGGCGATGGTCATGACTTGTTCTGGTGACATTGCTCAACCTCCTCGCTAGACAAAAAAGCTTTGGGCTAAGGAACCCACAAGCAGTTGCCAACCGTCGACTAACACAAACAACATGAGTTTGAACGGCAGTGAAATCGTTGCTGGTGGTACCATCATCATACCGAGCGACATCAAGACACTCGCAACGACCAGGTCGATAATCAGAAATGGAATGAAAATAGTGAAACCAATCTGAAACGCAGTCTTCAATTCACTAGTAACAAAAGAGGGAATTAAAACGTGCATCGGCACTTCTTCTGGGCCAGCGACAGGCCCGATATCGGCTAAGCGAATGAACAAGGCCAAGTCGTCTTGGCGCGTTTGTGCAAGCATAAACTCACGCAATGGCTCACTGGCGAGAGTCATAAACTGCTCAAACGTAATGGTGTCTTCAGTGAGCGGCACCCAAGCGACTTCGTAAATTTGGCTGAGTACCGGCGACATAATAAAAAAGGTCAAAAACAAGGCGAGCCCGAGCAGCACTTGGTTCGGTGGTGCCGACTGCGTACCCATCGCGGTACGTAACAAGCCAAACACAATAATCACGCGGGTAAAACTGGTCATCATTAACAGCATGGCTGGCAAAAATGCCATACTGCTTAATAGCAATAAGGTTTGCAGCGGTACTGACCATTGCTGGCTGCCGTCTTCTGCGGTTTGGCTGGTAATAGTTGGTAGCGCTTGGGCAAAGGCGTCGGCCGGTAGCCAAGCAAAAATACTCAAGCCAAGGATGGTCCACAACATACGACGCATGGATTAACTCCCAGACTTTGGACGGGTAAGTGAATTCTTCAACAGCTGGGCAAAGCTAGGTGTTTGGGACTGACTGTTGGTCGCACCTTCGACTGTTTGCTCTTCAGCATCAGCAGGGATTTCGCTTTCACTGAGTGCGGTAACGTTCTGAGCGGTCACCCCAAGCGCTACGCGTTTACCGAGCATGTCGACGATCACCACTTTCTCTTTTGGACCCACAGTGGCGCTGGCGACAATGCGAATGTCTGAACCAGCAACCGGCAGATAACTGCTGCCAAAGCGGCGCACTAACCACGCGCACATTAAGATAAAGACAATGATTGCGAACAGTGTGAACGACACTTTCCCAAGCGTAGCTAAGCCTGACGCCATGTCTGGCGTGGCGGCTGTTTGCGTAAGTGTCGAGGTGGCGCTCATAGCGGTTGGTTTCTCTGTGGGCTTAACGATTCAGCTTTTGCACGCGCTCAGCCGGGGTGACAATTTCAGTAATCCGAATACCGTATTTGTCATCGAGCACCACGACTTCACCTTGCGCAATTAAATAACCGTTGATCAAGATATCCATGGGTTCGCCGGCTAAGCCGTCAAGTTCCACCACCGAGCCCTGAGCTAAGTCGAGCAATTGCTTAATGGTAATGCGGGTGCGGCCAAGCTCAACGCTCAACCGTACCGGAATATCCATGATGATATCGAGCTCATTGGCAGCTGCACGCTGAGCATTGTCTTGCAGTGGTTTGAAAACTTGGTCACTGGCTTTTCCGCTCAGGCCTTCTTCTTGTGCTGCATCTTCCCAAGCGTCGTTCGACTGCTCAGGTTGGTCATTCTTTGGCGTATCACTCATTTTCAAAATCCTCAGCAGGGGCTTTAAATACCGAGCCTATTTCCCGCTTCTGGGTAGGCATAACATGATTTTCTAGCACTTTTTCAACGCGCAATGCACGATGATCATTCACAGCGCCATATTCGCATTCAAGTACCGGGATGCCGCTCACTGTCGCCGTTACTGTGGTGGGTAACTCAACAGGCAGCACATCACCAACTTTCAATCCCATAATCTGTGGTAAGCGCACAGGAATTTGCAAAAACTCAGAAACCAGCTCGACTTCGGACTCTTGAATTTCTTGGCTAAAGCGTTTGCGCCAAGCTTGGTCTGAAGAGCTTGAACCGTCCGCCCGCAAATTCGTTAAGCGGTCGCGCAGGGGCTCGATCATCGAATAGGGCATACAAATCTGGAAATTTGCTTCTAAGTGTCCGACCTCTAAATGGAAGGTGGTCGCAATAACAAGTTCACTTGGTGAGGTTGTTATGCTGGCAAACTTAGGTTGCATTTCCGAGCGAATGTAGCTCATTTTGATCTGAAAAACGGTTCGCCATGCTTCTTGGTATGCATCCATGGCTAAATTTAGCACACGATTAATAATCCGCTGCTCAGTGGCGGTAAATTCACGAATTTCGTTACGTGAAATTAAACGGCCATCGCCACCAAACAGGTTTTCGACGATCATCGACACCATGTTGTGCGGAAACACAATTAACGCTGTACCGCGTAATGGCTTCATGGAGACAATATTGAGGTTAATCGGGCTTGGGATATTGTCAGAAAAGTCTTGGAAACGCTGGTAACGCACCGACTCGACTGTGATGTCAGCGTTACGGCGTAACAAGTTAAACAAGTTCATGCGGAATTGGCGCGCGAACCGTTCGTTAATAATTTCAAGGGTATGCAAACGCTCGCGCACAACACGATGCTGCGAGCCTGGGTCGAATGGCCGCTCGTTCACTTGTTTTTGTTTCACACCGCTAGAGCGCTCGCTGCGCGTCGACGTTTTCACGTCTTGCGCAGGCGCTTTAGGCTTCGATATTGCACCTAAAAGCTGGTCAATATCGTGCTGTGAAAGCGGTTTGTCACCCGACATAGTCACTTGCCCCTTGGTTACTGAACAATGAACTCAGTAAACAGTACGTTGTGAATTAAAATCTCTTGGCCGTTGCTATACGGCTCGCTTAAACGCTGCTTCACCAACTCGGCTAATTCGAGTTTGCCTTCTTGGTTACTGATGTATTCTGCGTTCATACCTGACAATAAGAGCAATAAACGGCTACGAATCTGTGCCATGTTGGCCATAATGGTTTCGCGACTAATGCCGTCTTGTACTTCAACGGTAATCGCCGTGTACAAAATTCGTGGCCCAAACTGGTCGCTGCGTAGGTTCACTGACAGTGGTTCAAGCTTAACCAATACCGGTGCTGGCGCTTGTTGGCTTGGACCGATGTGTCCTTGTAACGCTGCCAGTGTGGTGTTTCTGGTGTCGAGCAATAACCATGTATTAACGCCGACCGCAGCAACAAGTAAAACGACCAATGCGGTAAGTACCAGCACGATCGAATTCTGTTTGTCGCCTTTCTCTTTTTTCTGTGCTTGTGGTTTAGCCATGCAATTACCCTTGCTCTAATTCATTTCATTATGCGTCAAAGCGCGTCAACCAAAAGCTTAAATAAAAGCGCTTGAGACGGCTATTTCACTCGTCAACTATGCAAACAGGTCAACTCGCCCAGGACCAACTTGCAGTTGAACTTCATTTTCTACTGGAATATCAGCTGAGTTATCGGCTAGTTGCGAAGTTTCTGAACCTTGTGTGGCGTTATTTTCGCGACTAGCGGTTTGCTGTTCTTGCTGACCGTGATCACTGACCGAACTTTCATTCAAATCAATACCTTGTTCTGCGAGTAACTCACGCAACTGCGGCAGGGCTTGCTCAACCGCTTGGCGAACTTGGCTGTGGTTTGACATAAACTGTAACTGCGCAGCTTGATCCTCGACTTTCATCGTGATCATCAGTGGTCCTAACTCGGCTGGGTGCAGACGTAAGCGCACGACTTGATCGCCATGAAAACGCATATTCACCAATTGATTGACTTGTTCGCCTACTTGCTGACTAAGCTGCGCTTGCCATGCCGGGGTAGCGAGTGGTGCCGTTAGTGCACCTTGCGGCGTTGCTTGGCTGCTAGCAGTTTGCGTCATGGCTTGTGCATTCATTTGTGCGGCCAGTTGTGCAGCATTTGCTTCCGCGGTCGCAACGCCAGTTAATCCTTCGCTAGCACCAATGACCATACCCGAGGTCGCTGCCGCGTTGGTAGCGCTGGTTGCATTGAGAGAGCTTGGTTGACCTTGCGCTTGTGCTGTCGCACTGATGAGCGGTGCCACCGAGGTCATGGTTGCTGTATTTATTTGCGCACGACTATCCAGTTGGGTTAACGGCGTTTCGTTTGCTTGCGCTTGACTGCCATTTGCGGTGGTGTTGATTCGTGCGACTTGTGCGTGCGCTTGCTGAATTCGTTCGAGTGCCGCCATTAACGGGCTATTACTTGCAACCTGAACGGTTTGAGTTGCGCTAACGCCAGCAAATACGCCGGAGGTTCCATTTCCTGCCGCAGTAGCCTCAGAGGTAAGGCGTGCGCCGGCCTGACTGTCGTGTGCCAAATTGGCGCCTTGCGTAGCTGCTGCTGTCGCTGGTGTGGCAATTGCTTGTGCATGACTTGCTGACAGAGCTGCGCCATTCGTTGTTGCCGTTGCTTGTGCCGTTGGGGCTTGAACTGATTGGCCTGATAGGTTCGGGTCGTTCAGTTGTTGCGGCAACGGCAATGCGTATTCGGGATCGCCCGGCAGCGGTTCAGCAATAACCTCGTCGATTGGCAGTTCAGGCGTTATGTCGACCGGTTGAGCTATAACGGGCGCTTCGCCGGGAACCTTACCTGGCGTTTCACCCGGCAAAATGCCCGGAAGTACGCCCGGTAATGTGATTGGTACTTCTGGTTGTCCCGGTTGCCCAGGCTGCCCAGGTTGATTACGCAGCACGTCGATAAATTGGAGCTGTTGAACTTGATCCGCTGGCGCAGCGCCACCGAGCTTTTGCCCTTTGCCGTGACCTTGCTGCAGGCCATTCATTGCATTCGCAAGCGACCCGTTTTTCGAACCGGCTGACGCCCCTGACGGCATACCTTTGAGCATGATGTCCAACATGACTTAATCCTTATTCTCTGGTTTTACCAACGACAACCCGGTACTGCGACCGTGGCGTTGACTGGCAAATTCGTCGTTGAGGCGCTGTTCTTTGCGATTCTCTTTTACTCGCTCAGCCGCTGCCCGACGATCATTCAACGTGGTGAATGACGATAATTTCTTTTGTTCTTGCTGCCATTGATTTTGGCTTTGCTTCACTTTTTGTGTCTGTTGATGCAACGCCCGACTCGCCTGCAAAATAGAGTCATCGAGCGACATCAAAAATTGTCGATAATTCTGCAACGTCACCGGGTCAATACCCGCCATCATGAGATCTTGCAGCTGCTGTGCATATTCGGCACGGTAGTTCAGCAACAATTCTTGCTGCTGTTCAATCTGGTGCTGATTGCGGCGATCTGACGCCAGCAGTTGACCCGCTTTATCGCGCGCTTCTCGCGCTAAATCCGTTAAGATTTCTAATGCGGCAGATGTCACGACGGTAGACCTCCTATCACATGGCTGAGGGCGTCAAGCGAACTTACTTGGTCGGCGCCTTCGGTATGTTGTTGCTGTAAAAATGCTTCCATCCGCGGATACAAGTTCACCGCTTGGTCAAGCACTGGATCATGTCCTGGACTGTATGCGCCCACACTAATTAGATCGCGATTACGCTGATAGGTAGAAAACAGCTTTTTGAATTTTTGTGCTTGCTGTACTTGTACTAGCGGTACGACAGATGTCATGACGCGGCTAATCGACGCTTCAACATCAATCGCCGGATAATGACCTGATTCCGCCAGGTTGCGCGACAAAACAATGTGACCGTCGAGAATTGCACGGGCACTGTCAGCGATCGGATCTTGTTGGTCGTCACCTTCGGTCAACACTGTATAAAACGCGGTAATTGAACCGCCGCCTTGCGGGCCGTTACCCGCGCGTTCAACGAGCGCTGGCAGCTTGGCAAATACCGAAGGCGGGTAGCCCTTGGTTGCCGGTGGCTCACCGATTGCGAGTGCGATTTCTCGTTGGGCCATCGCGTAACGGGTCAGTGAGTCCATAATCAGCAACACATTCAGACCTTGGTCGCGGAAGTCTTCGGCAATGCGCGTTGCATACGAGGCACCTTGCAAGCGTTGCAGTGGCGACGTATCGGCAGGTGCGGCAACCACCACGGCACGTTGCAGCCCTTCAGCGCCAAGAATATTGTTAATAAAGTCTTGTACTTCGCGGCCACGTTCGCCAATCAGGCCAACCACAATCACGTCGGCTGTGGTAAACCGTGCCATCATACCGAGCAGCATGGATTTACCAACACCTGAACCAGCAAACAAGCCCATCCGTTGGCCGCGACCGACGGTCAATAGGGCATTGATGGTGCGAATGCCGACATCGATTGAGTCTTCGATCGGCGCTCGTAGCATTGGGTTTAAGGTTTTGGCCGTCAGTGGCGCAAACTTCGAATTCTGAATCGCACCTTTGTTGTCCAAAGGCTGTCCGGTGCCATCGACGACTCGGCCCAGCAAACCTCGCCCCATTGGATAGCGACGGCCTTCAAACTGACCACACGACTGCAGTGGTAAAACGCGAGCGCCAGGGGTGAGGCCATGAATTTCTTCGAGCGGCATTAAAAACGAGCGTTCGCCAGCAAAGCCAACAACTTCCGCTTCGCAATACACGGGTTCTTGCGCCTGTGCTTGGCTGACTTCGACGCGACAAGCGCTGCCAACCGGCAATTCTAGGCCGACCACTTCAAGTACCATGCCGGTCGCACGAACAACGCGGCCGCTATGCACCACAGTATTCGCTTGCTGCACCCGCGCACGTACCTTCTGGAGTACGAAGCCCCAGTGTTGTTGGCGTGATTCGGTGCTTTGCAGCGGACTCATGATGATGAAGGCTCCTGACGGTGGCGAAGTTGTTCAAGAATAACACGCACGCGCGACTCCCATGTCGCATCACGTTCACCTAATTTACTACTGACTTTGCAGCCCCCGCGTGTAATACGGTCGTCACTGCTAATTTTCCAGCCATGCTGGTTTAGCTCGTCGCTTAAGTGCTGTTCGATGAATTGCACGTCGTCTGGGTGCACAATCAACACTGCTTTCTCGTTAAAGGGCGAATCATCGTGGAGCAATTGGCGAACCAAGTCGGCAATTTGTTCCGGTTTCGCATCGAGCTGTTGGCGCGCGAGCTCAGTACCAATACTTACCGCTAATGCAACAATTTCATCAGCGACTTGGGTGTCAGCGAGGTCGAGCGCAGCACTAAAGTTAGCGGCAAGTTGTTGCAAAGGCGTGACCGCGGTGGCGATTTTTTGTTCTTTTTCAGTGAGAATGGCCGCATTCGCTTCGCGAGCGCCGTCACTGTATCCAGCTTCATGACCTGCTTTATAACCTTCGGCATGACCTTGCTCCCACGCTTCTTGGCGGGCTTGTTCCTTGAGTGCAGCGAGCTCGGCATCGCGCACAAACCGACCTTGCTCTGCAGGTTTCGGTTCAGTGCCTTGTTGAACTTGTGCAAGTTTAGAGCGCAGAGAGTCTAAGCTCCAACGCTGCCAGTTTTCACCCGTGAGGATTTCTGTTTGTGCCGGTTGAGTTGACTCGCTCGTGTCGACAGACACGGAATCGCCTTGCACTTTTTTCAGATCCTGTGGTGAAAACGGCTTAAACATAAGTGTCGTCTCCACTGCTCAGCATAATCTCGCCCGAGTCGGCTAAGCGGCGCGTAATGGCAAGAATGGCTTTCTGTTCGGTTTCCACTTGCGACAAGCGCACTGGCCCACGGGTTTCCATTTCTTCGCGCACCAACTGTGCTGCCCGCTGCGACATATTGCGCAGGAACTTGTCGACCAACTCGCTCTCGGCGCCTTTGAGGGCGATAACCAGAGAGTTGGTATCGATTTGCTTGAGAAGTACCTGAACGCTGCGATCGTCGAGCTCGATAAGGTTCTCGAACAGGAACATTTCGTCGACAATTTTGCTGGCCAACTCTTCGTTGTAAGCACGGATATTCTCGAGCGCAGTGTCTTCTTGGCTGCCGTTCATTAAGTTGAGGATTTCCGCCGCTGTTCTTACGCCGCCCATTTTGCTGCGCTTGAGGTTCTGACCGTCGAGCATACCGCCCAACACTTCGGTCAGTTCTTGTAACGCCGCTGGCTGCACACCAGTGAACGTTGCAATTCGCAGAATAACGTCATTACGCAAGCGCTCGTCGAACATTTCAAGAACCCCAGCCGCTTGGTTACGGTCAAGGTGAATAAGAATTGTTGCGATAATCTGTGGATGCTCATCACGAATCAGTTCAGCAACTTCCGGTGTGTCCATCAGGTTCAGGGCATCAATACCGTAGTTGCCGGCTTTCTGATCCAGTACGTCTTCGATAAGCGACGACGCCCGCTCACTACCAAGTGCCTTGGTAAGAACAGAGCGAATGTAACCGTCATACTCGTCAACGGGTGGCATCTCTTCAAAGTCCGCATGGAATTGCTCGAGAACCCACTTAATCTCGTCACGAGACACGTTTTGCAAACGTGTCATCTCTTTACTGATTTTCTGAATCTGTTGCGGCGTGAAGTGTTTGAACACGTCCACAGCTGTGTCTTCGTCAAGCGACAACAGCAAAATCGAGCTTTTGCGCAAGCCGGTCATATTGCCAAACTTTTCTTGCGCTGCTGTATCAATCTCGGACATGTTCGTCCTCCGCTAACCAATTCTGTACAATTCGAGCCACTTGCCGTGGTTTCTGACGTGCCACTTCTTGCGTTTTCTTCAGTGCCGCTTCATAGGCAGACGTATCTTTCTTCTTCGGCCAGTTGAAGGTCATCTCTTCAATATCTTCGTCTTTCGCTTTGGCGTCCTCTGCGTCATCGTCGTCGCCAACAATTGCACGCAGCTTACCGCGTTTCGCCGTCAGTGCTTCAGTTTCATCCATTTCAGCGTCATCGCCAGCGTCACTACCTTTCTTCGCAGTCGCAGTGCCGAAACGTTTTCTCAGCATCGGACGTAAAATCAATAAGTAGAATAATAGTATACCTAGGCCAGCAAGCACATAACGACTCGC
The DNA here is from genome assembly GCA_023380515.1 of Gammaproteobacteria bacterium. The sequence goes on from JAMCRH010000312.1 coordinate 38,437, forward strand.
CTGCATCAGTAGCGCCTGCATTTCTGGTTCTTGCCACCACTCGCGCTGAACAAACAATGGCGAGTGCTGTTCAACGAATGCGCTGTTAACGATCTCGAGCTGGTCACCGCGGCCGTCGCTGTAACCCATTGCCTGACGAACAAGGCGATCAATGCGGTCAATTTCTTCTGGTGACAATGGCACTTGAATGGATTCGCCTTCTTCGTTGAAACCATTGCGATAATTGACAACAACGGCTGCCGATAAGCGCTCGAGGCGACCACGTTGGTGCTGAATGTGAGCAATGCTGCGATCCACTTCATAGTTCACAATGTTGTCTTGGCGAACATTTGAAGGTTGGCCTGCCGCTTCACCATTACCTTCAGCGCCTGCTTCAAGCTCAATTGGCGCAGTAACGACGCCCGGAGGTGTATTGCTTAAGGCGCCTGGAACGCCGCCAGTGTTTTCGCCATTCCGTTGATACGATAAGTTACTTTGAATACTGCGCACGGCAGCATTTTCAGGGTTTTGATTGGGGGTGTAGCGCTCTGACGTTTCCTCAACACGAGAAAAGTCGATTTGCGCGACAACTTGCGCGCGGACATTTTCGCGGCCAAGAATGGGTGCCAAAATGTCTTCAATGCGACGTTGATAAGCACGCTCAACTTCTTGGGTGTAAGTTAGCTCGGTGCCGGTTAAGTCAGACTTCTGGCCATTGCTCGACAGCAAATTACCGTGCTGATCAACCACAGTAACGTTGTCTGCGGTCAGCTCAGGTACCGAGCTTGCGACCATATGCACAATCGCCATGACCTGACCGTCGCCGAGCACGCGACCTGCATGCAAACTCAACACCACCGACGCTTTTGCTGGCTCACGCTCACGCACAAACACCGAAGGCTTAGCCATGGCAAGGTGGACACGAGCGCGATGAACCGGGCCAAGTGACTCCATCGAGCTGGCTAATTCGCCTTCAAGCGCACGTTGGAAATTCACTTGCTCGGCAAATTGGCTGATACCGAACGCTTGATTGTCCATCAAGCTAAAGCCAACATTACCGCCGGCAGGAATACCTTGCTCAGCCATACTTAAGCGCACACGGTGAACCTGATTACCAGGAATCATGATGGTACTGCCACCCGCAGTGAGCTGATAGGGAATGCGCTGAGTTTCGAGTTCGCTGACAATGCGTCCGCCGTCGGCCTCTGACAAGTTTGAGTACAGCACACGATACTCAGGCGTGGTTGCCCACATAATCAAAGCTACGACGACTGCAATAAAGGCAGCGCCGCCAATGAGTATAGGCAACATTGAATTCCCACGCAGCAATGCCTTGGCTTTGTCGAAAGCTGGGTTAGCGCTGTTTGCCGCTGCGGGTTGAGCCTGTTGATTTACCGTTGTGTCCATGAAACCGTCGCAATTTTGTTGATTCGGGTGGCTACTGAAACCTCGTTAGAGGCTTTTTTCGTGATTGCCATTATCCTTAGGCGAACGCAAATCAAAGCGTCAAATAAGGCTATTTTTTTGCGTTATTTAAACCCTTTGAATTTGCAATCAGCTGCTAACCTTTCCTTCATCAAAAAATGCGTCGTTGGAATTAAGGGGAAGTGCAATGAGTGTCGCGGGAATCCAAGCTGCGTTACAACAAATGCAAACACTACAAACGCAAGCTACAGGGCAAAAGCCAAATGTAGCGGGTGCAGCTGCACAGGTGCAAAAGCCAGAAGGGAGCTTTGCCACCGAGTTGAAAGCATCGATTAATCGTATTAACGAGCTGCAACAAGCTTCAGCAGCAAAAACCCAGGCTTTTCAACTTGGCGACCCAAGTGTGTCGCTCAATGACGTCATGGTGGACTCACAAAAAGCGTCGCTCGCATTCGAGATGGGTGTGCAGGTGCGCAATCGCCTCGTGAATGCCTATAAAGAAGTGATGAACATGAACGTGTAAGCTGGCAACAGATTGCACTGAATCACAAAAAGGGAGGCTAGCCTCCCTTTTTTAATAAAAATCGCTGGTAGTCGAAAATCGCTTGCTGCGTCCGAAAAGCCTAAAGAATCGGAGCCCTTAGGCTTCACCGCTAATCAAAACACCGCGTAATTGCGCAAGTTGCTCCGCCGCACGCAGTACTTCTTCCGATGGAATCTGACGAATCACTTCCCCAGATTTGGAGTCGATGATTTGGACGACCACAGGTTCACCGTCTGACACTTGGAATTGCACACCATACGGGTTCAACACTTCATTAATTTGCTGCAAGGGCGGCAATAACTGCTCGGCGTTCAATTTTTGAGCGGCCGTGTCATTGCCTTTAGCTGCCGGTAAATGCTGCATAACTTTGTCGGAACGCTGCTTTTCTGATGCTGCAAATGAAGCAGCCCAGTTGCCGGAAAGTTCGCTAATTGGGGTGGTCATAGTGAGTCTTCCTTTATTATGTTTCCGTACTCACACACTGCCGTAAAACATTGTGGTAAACGGCCAATAAAATTCTGTTGATCTTGTTATCGGTGCGCGCTAAAAAAACTTTAGGCTGTGGGCTATAGAAATTATTAAAACGCTGTTATTCCGAACATTTTATACTCAATTTTTATACAGAAAATGCTTGTTTACGGCAACTCGGTTTTACGAATGGCGCTATTTTTAATTGCCTCGCGGTGGCTAATATAAATACCACTGGCAATCACCACGCCAGCACCAATGAGAACATACGCCCCAGGCCAGTCACCCCACAGCAGATAGCCCAAAGCCAATGCCCAGATCATGGCGGTGTATTCAAATGAAGACAGTAGTGACGGCGGCGCCATACGATAGGCTTCCGTTAATAAATACTGAGCAATTGCGCCCGACACGCCAAGACCAAAAAGCCATGGCATGTCGGTTAGTAATACCGGTCGCCAGTCAAACAGGGCGATCACCCCGCAGCCGACGCTTAGGCTTAAAACAAAGAAGAACATGAGTGATTCTGATGTTTCGCTGCGGTGCATATATCGAACCATTACCATAATCACCGCATAACCTAGGGTTGCGAGTAGTCCGGTAATGACACCGTAAGACAGAAAGCCCATGGCATTCGGATTGAGCATGATCACGACACCAATGAAGCCGACCGCAACGGCACTGTAGCGGTGAACACCGACTTTTTCTTTCAGTAATGGCACCGATAACAAGGTGATTAATAATGGCGCGACGAAGAAAATCGCGTACGCATTAGCAAGTGGAAGCTCGCGCAAGGTAATGACAGTCAAGGTTAGAAAGGCAATACTGACGACACCACGAACTAGGTGCAAATGCCATTTATTCGGTTTAATTCGGGGTAGGCGATTAGTCATAATCAGCCACAACAACACAAAAGGAAGAGACGTTGCGCCACGGAAAAACGACACTTGCATGGCACTCATGCGACTCGCCAACTCTTTCATGGCCACGTCCATAATCGCAAAACAAAACACCGCGAGCACCATAAACAGAATGCCGCGACCGAGCCGTTCGTGTTGTGCGTGAGACTGCGCAGTGGCTTTCATTTCAGTGCCTTATAACGAAGAGTTCGGTGAATTATATCGAGATATGCATTGAATGCTAGTGCGCACGCGTGACTTCGTATAAGCTTGCGAATGCAAGCATAATAAAAGTACAAGGACACTTATGAAAATCCAAAAATTCGCCGCCATGGCGGCAGCGTTGCTACTGACGGTCAGCTTAAACACGCAGGCTGAAGTGCTGAATGAAAGCGAAATAGACCTCGCATTGATTGAAAGCGCCAACGAATTGAACCCATTATTGCCAATGATGGTTGACGAAGACACGCGTTGGGACGAAACCGTCGCGTTAAACCGCGCGTTTTTATATATCTACACCTTAATCGGCTATAACGCTGAAGACTTAGACCCAGACTTATTTAAGCAAGCGCTTGAGCCAAACTTAAAAGAAGCGGTTTGCACGTCACCAGACATGGCCGCTTTTGTTGAAAACAACATCAACGCGATTTATGCCTATCGTGGTAAAGACGGTAAGCAAATTGCGACCGTTACCGTGCATGTGAGTGAGTGTTAATCACTGCGTTCGGCATGAGGAAGGCTCCTGCGGGAGCCTTTTTTGTACCTGCTAATGAATGCCTGCTAATCAATGGAACAGACGTCGCAGCGGCTTTTACCAGTTAATAACTTGGAAATGCCATTGCGATTGCGCGCGAAGAATAAATACGCTTTGTCGGCGAACCAGCGTATGAGAGGCCAACGCAGCGGCGCCGTTAACCAACCACGACCAACCAACGACCAAGCTACATGGGTAACGTCGAGGCCATACAGCATTTCACCTTCGCCATTCATGCCATGCAGAATTTGATTCGCACGAGAGAACGACACGTGTGGATAGCGTTGATTGAAATCCTCCGAATTAATGTCCTCAAAGGCCATTTGCTGGCGCTGGTCTAACCGCTTTAGGTGACGCATTTCGCGGACACATAAAGGACAACCACCGTCGTAAAATATTGTCAGTTGCGCCATAGTTTTTTCCAGTTTTAGGATTGGTGTATTCCAATACGTGCCGGAGTAGGGGTTGGATTAGCCCCCTCTGGCAGGATAGTTGACACTACTTAAAATTCAACCAGTTGGGGCGTTAAGGTTTTGATTGTGCCACGTTATTCAGAAGAGCGTAAGCAAGTGATTTTAAGCAAAATGATGCCTCCGTTGAACATGACTATCGCAGA
>JAMCRH010000313.1 GCA_023380515.1 Gammaproteobacteria bacterium
AAGCGTAGTTGTCGTCGTTTGCAACTATAAGTTTGAGGCTTTTTACGAGGCCAGCCTCACCTCGGCATGCACCTTGAGCTTTATATATCCCGTCGAATCCTAATCAGCCCCTGATGTTGTTCACAGTATACCTAAACTACTGTATGAACGCTATGGAAATTGCGCTTCCAACTTCTTCGCGTCCCTATTCCCTATATTGGGTTAAAAAACTTAATTTCAAGCGGCCGCACTGTCTTTTTCAACGGTGCTCTCTGCTTCTGCTTTCCCTTCAGTTTTGGCTTTCGCCTTTTTCGGTTTTGCTTTCTTCGCGCCAAGTGCAATCAAAAGCTCTTCTCGCTCTTTAGCTAAGAACATCGCAAGATCTTCGATTTGTTGATCGTGACTACATAGTTCGCTGCGTTCCAACAACGGCATGAGTTCCTCTGCCATGTCCAACATTTTATCGTAGGCATCGGCTTCAGCCTTGGAAGTAAAGGTCATTTTCTGCTCCCCATTGCGAACTACGAGATATTGCGTGACGACTGCCATGCTTGCCCCTTGTGTTGAATTCTGAATACTGGCTATTTATACAGTATTTAATTTAGCAAGACAAGAAAAAAGCGAGGCTCTCACCTCGCTTTCATTCGTTCACTGCCGTCTTACTTTCGCCAACTAACGACGTTGGCCTTGGCCTACGCGACAATTTGGTAATGGTAAGTTTTTACCACGTGGGTGTGCTGGGCGGTTAGCAATACCCGGTGCACACGCAATCGTCGTGTTCAGTTCAATCACCAACGGATCATGATCAGATGAGGCAAATGCATCCGGGCTATAGAACTCGGCTGGCTGCCAAAGAGAACTTTGCGGTAAACGTTCGCTGTATCCAAATGCAGGCGTTTCGTCCGCATTAATTTTCCATGACCGTGCGTCAACGACGTAACCGAGGAAATCAGCGTTAGCAAAGGCGTGATCCAAACTACCTGCTTCACCCATAAAGGTATAGCTATACACTTCTGGGCTGTTGTCATTCGCGTGAATCGCCAAGTTCGTCCAACCAGCAGCCATTAAGGTCGTTAATGGATCTTCCATGGCATAGGCGTTGAAATCACCAAGAATAATCTGGGCATGTACACCAGTCGCTGTTGGATCAGTCGCTAACCAGCGATCTAATGCACCCGCTGATTTAGTGCGCCATTCATTCCAACAACCTTGACCATCGCCATTATCGCTGTTTGCACTTGAACCCGACGGGCAAGAGCTTTTCGCGCGCAGGTGAACACCTACTGCGGTAAACGCAAACCCGTTTGCTGTGACGAACGACTGCGCTAATGCTGGGCGTTGACGTGAGTCATCAAAGTCTGGGTCAACGGCTGCCGTTAATACCGCATAGTTACCCAGTAATTCCACGCGACTGGTGCGGAAGATAAAAGCTGGCTTAATCGCGTCGGTACCAAGATAACCAGTAGCCAAATAAGCCCAGTCGTTATGCTGGTCAACTGCGTTCAAACGGTTGACTAACATCTCGAGCGTAGCATCGGTCGCATCGTTTTCAATTTCAGTTAATGCAATCACGTCGGCTTGCAGCGCCACAATCGCGGCACTCACTTTAGCCAATTGACGGTCAAGTTCATTCGCGTTCGTCGCACCGCGGCACCCTAATGCATTTGGACCACACACTGCACCCGGCTGTGTTAAGGTGGCAAACAGGTTTTCTACGTTGTAAGTGGCAACTCGGAAGTCGCCCTGAGCCTTCAGTTCTGGGGCGTCAGTGCGAGGATTTTCGTCAGTGATAAAGCGCGGCGTGCTCTCGCTGCGTAAACGATAAGCGCCAAACGCGTAGCCCATCACTGCTTCAAAACCCGGTTCAATCGAGAAACCATTACGAATCGAATTCGTTGCCGACAATTCAGAAACGTTATCGGCACCGGTCATAAATGGTGTGCGATACGAGCCTGAGCGGGCGTTATCAATGATTAAGCGGTTTTGCGCATTCGCTTGGGCTTGTGCCTGTACGTCTTCACCTGGCAACGCGACTTGCGTTGGTGCGAACAACCGGCCATTTGACACAGTAAACTCACCAAAACGAGCAACGTTGTATACGTCAGACACCGTCAGCTCTTGGCTAGTCGTGACTAACATACCGGCGACCGACTCCAGATCAAGCAAGCTGTTCACTGGCAGCTCAACTGCAACTGGAGTAACTTGGTCAAGTTGATAAGAAGCACAGACAGCGACATCGGTAACATCCTGAATTTGTGTATGACCAAAGAACTCACTCACGGTACCGGCAACGCGCACACGGTCACCAACTTCGACGTGCACACCAAAGCCATTGTCATAGACAAATACGCCTTCCGAAGTGAACGGATTATCGTCGTGATGTTGGTCTGCTTCTTGTAGGTAGAAACCGCCTAAACCGCCGTTAAATGTATCTTGGAAGTCCGCAATAACAATCGCTTCAACTTGCACAAACGCACCTTGCATTGGGCTCTGGAAGCCCGCACCTTGTAATTGGTGAATACGATTCACTTCATTACCACATTGGAAGGTCGCAAGGTTATTTTGCACATCAGCGGTTACTTCAAAGTTAGCCAAGCGCCAAGTGCTACAGTTACCTTCGTCGAAGGCGTAACGGAAGGCAATATAGGCCTCGCCTGATTCTTGCTGTAGCACGTCAAAATCACCAAAACGCACTGGCGCGTTGTTGGTCGTGAAATCATCGCGAGTGATCGTCGTGATTAACGTCCAATCGCTGGTATCAATCACACCTGAACCGTCATATGAGGTTGAGTAGTAAACTTCAAGACCATTGGTGCCGCCAAAACCTCGGGCAACATCAAACGCAACGCGCTCACCTGTGGTGTTATCAAGTGAAAACGCCGGTGAAATCATCCACGCTTCGCTATCACGGCAACTACCACCAACAAATGACGACATGTTCACATTGGCAAATGAGCCATCCCAACTCCACTGGTCAACGCCGTTCAGTGTGACATTGCTCCAGCCGCGCGCAAACGGGTCATCGGCGAAATCACGATTGTAAACAGTCATGCGCGTTAAGCTTTCAAAGCTCACGCCAGAAATCAGAATATTGTCTAAGCGGTTATTCCCGTTAGCAGCCGTAGCACCATCGAACGTCACGCGAATATAAATCACGTCTTGGTCGTTCAACTCTGTCACCGCCGACAAGTCATACGACAACGAAATAAAGGTGTTATTGCGTTCGCTGTGCTGGGCAAACTCTTGATAGTTCACACCATCAGTTGACCACTCGAGAGTACGCGTGTCGAAACCTGTGCTCGTCGAACGCCAGCCGTAGCTAAAGCGAATATCTTGAAAACCAACTGTGCTTGTTTCAAAGACGACCTGGGCGCCATTATTGGCGAGACCTTGGCCTGCAAGAATTGATAGTGATTGCCCTGCCACATAACCGTCTAAGCGGTTCTGGGTGCTACCGGCAAATGCTGCAAGTGAGCGATAAACGCCGTCCTCATCTAGCGTTTCATCAAAGTTTTGAAGGTACAACAAGCCTTCGCCAACATCAGCCTGCTGTGGGAACGAACTTGGCGTAAAACCGTTGCCGCCAGTTGCAAGCTGATTACTATTTTGTGCCCAATAGGCGATGGGTGTCTCTGCCCATGAGGGCACGGTGAAACACAGAAGTACGACTGCGATGAGTAATCTCATGACAGGATTTTCCTTGTTTTTATGGTTGAAGTGTCGAGAGAGTAACCGATCATGGTTACAAAAAGGTGACAATTCTATAGGGATCTTCCCTCTAAAACCTTATAACAAGGATCATAGTTTGCTGATTTATTGTGCTAGAGGTGCTGGTTAAACCGGCACTTGTTTAGCCGTTCCGACATGTTCGCGCGCGACTGGTGTTCAATTGGCCAATTTCTTCGCAATATTTGCCAAGTGCTCACCTTGAAAACGCGCACCAGCAAGTTCCAGTTCCGACGGTTGTCGCTTGCCATCCCCACCAGCAATGGTACTGGCTCCATAAGGGCTGCAGCCTGTTACTTGGTCTAAGACCATTTGCCCGGTAAAGCTGTAGGGTAAGCCAACAATCACAAAACCAAAGTGCAGGAGCACGGTATGGAAGTTCAACAACGTACTCTCTTGTCCACCGTGTTGAGTAGCACTTGAGGTGAACACCCCTGCCGCTTTACCAATCAGTTCACCGTTCGCCCACAACCCACCACATTGATCGAGAAAGTTCTTCATTTGCGCTGCCATCATGCCAAAGCGAGTCGGCGCACCAAACAAAATCGCATCGTATTGGCTAAGTTCTTCTGGTTTTGCGAGCGGTGCTTGCTGATCAAGGTGATAACCTGAACGCACTGCAACGTCGCTCGGAACTAGCTCTGGCACACGCTTGACGTCAACTTGCGCGCCCGCCGCTTGCGCTCCCTGCGCGGCTGCATAAGCCATTTGCTCAACATGCCCATAGCTGGAGTAATACAGAACCAAAATTTTTGCCATGTTGCCGATCTCCAATTGATTGTTTTTAAGATCGAGAGCACGCGTTAACCGTGTCCTCGTAAGCTCTTCATTAAGCTCGCATGAACGCCAAAGGTTTGCAAATTCGCCAAATTATTCGGGGTTTTCACTCAAAACGATAGCCGCTCGTAATCGATTCGCGCCGTAAGCAAAAGCTTTATCAAAGGTACTGCGCGGAATCGGCAAATACTGCCGTTCGGTGATGGTTTGCCACGGTAACAAGTCATCATCTGGGTCGTTGATGTAGACATATTCGTCATCGATGGCGGTAATGAGTACCCAATGCGGGGCTTTAGAGCGGTCAAACTGATACGTGCTGATGAGGCCGATAATCAAGCGGCCACGTTCTAAATCTTTCGCCAACAAGTTCAGACTGTAGTCACGAACTTTGATTTTCACCCCAGCAGCTTTTAGTGCAGCAATATCCACTTCTTGCACGCGACTCATCACTTGCCGCTTTTCTTCATTACGCACCGAGTCCAGCAACACCGGACCAGCTTGATTACTCCAAACCGTCACCCCAAGGCCACGTTTTAAGGCTGCTCGCGCCAACCCATGCGGTCCACAGCCACCATGACCTGAGGTCATATAAATTGTGGTGGCCTCCCGCCAAATCTCGAGTTCTTCATGTTGAGGCTGAGCGACCGGTTCGCGAAACCAAGCCAAGGCCATTAGCAAACTTGCTGGCCCACAAGTAAACGGTGTGCTTTGCGTCAAGTGAGGAACTAAGCGTGGTACCCGTGACGAGTCGAAGAAATGCAGCTGCTTTTGTAACACTAAAGCATCGGAATGGTCATCGTAGTAATCGCTGCGCAACCCAAGGTGCACAAAACCAAACGCATGAAAGAAGTCGAGCACTTGGTCTTGGTCTGCTTTCACTTCCGTCCGCAAAAACAAACAATGTTCGTCTTGCCCGCGTTCAATACACCAAGCCATGAGTGCACGCCCGTGCCCATGCCCTTGATGAGCAGGATCAACCGCAAACGAATATAAACGACACAGTTTTGTGGCTTGGCGAAACAGCAGAATTGCATAACCAATGACCTTGTCGTCAACTTCAACCACCACAAAGTCAGCATGTTCGTGCTGAATAAAACGCCGAAAACTACGCTTGCTCATTGCGTCATAAGGGAAACAGGCCAAGTCAATGGGCAGTAACGCAGCAATATCTTTACTTTCGGCAGGTCGAATGACGGCCATTCAAGTCCCTTGGGTTAGTGGTGAACCAGCTTGAAACAACTATTGGACGCTCTTTTTGCGAGGCCGGCAAGAGGTCGGATGAAAAAATTTCTCTTTTCGATTCAAGTACTGCCCCGCTGCTGTTAAAATATGCGCCCGACACCGCCACTTGCCGTTTGGCAATAATCCGGCACACCCAGCCTTAAAGAGGACTC
>JAMCRH010000314.1 GCA_023380515.1 Gammaproteobacteria bacterium
ATAACCTGCGTCTTTAAGACCATTCAATATTTCCAGCAGACTTTCAGGCACATTCAGATTGTCAGCACCAATATTATGTCTGCCCGTTGGGGCTTTACGTTTTGCATTGCATAACGAGGATAAAACTCAATGGTTAAATTCTGATGAACTAACCAAACAACTTGATGCAACAAATCCTGTTGTCTGGTTGGTCGATCATGATACCGGTGATTTAACGGGTGAATGGACTTTACATCAATACTATTGTCAGGCGCTAAATAGCCAATGTGTATCGGTATTGGCAGCCTGGGGCGAACCCAGTGTAGAAGCTATTCAGACTATTAAAACGGTAATGAACGAATCTTTGCCAGATACGCCATGGGGTATGGTTTCTCTGCAGGATTTTGTGATTGGTGGCGGTGATGGTCGTGAGCAGGTTGAACAATTATTTATTGAATTGAATGTTCCGGTATTAAAAGGCATTCGGCTGAATGAATTGAATGAGGCTGACTATGCCCTTTCTGCACAAGGCATTCCACGTGATTCAATTCATTACCGGATTGCCATGCCTGAGTTGCAAGGTGTCAGCCAACCGCAGATTCTGGCGTTAACTGAGCCTGCAAAAATCGATAAACAAACCGGGGCCCAGCTGACTCAAAGTTTGCCTATTTCTGAACAGATAAATCGTCAGGCACAGCGCATGCAACGCTGGCTGGAGCTACAACAAAAAGACAATGCCGACAAGCGTGTCGCCATTGTTTATTACAACCATCCACCGGGCAGACATAATATTGGTGCTGACAATCTGAATGTGCCTGAAAGTCTGCTGGAAATATTGAATGGTCTTAAAGACGCAGGTTATCAGACTGGTGAATTACCCAAAGACGCTGAGGCTTTGCTTGATTTGCTGCAACTTCAAGGGGTAAATTTACCGGAAGATGCCGAAGCGTTATCAGCGATGTCCAAGGTCGCCAACACCATGACAACTGATGATTATCAACGCTGGTTCAAGCAGTTACCAGCAACTCTTCAGGCCGAAATGATTGATGGTCCTTTGGCAGCATTACAACAGCGAATGCGTGATGCGATTGAACAGGCGCTGGCATTGGAAAATGTAACCATTCGGCAGTCTCAACTGCAGTTACTGTCAGCATTTATGCAGCAAACCACGACCGATATTCACCACGCGCTGGATGGTTTGCGTCATCCCGGCCGCAGTCGGGCATTGGATTTATTAACCCAGCTGGAACAGGATTATCAGCAGATCATTGATGCAGCTGCTCAAGGTGATCAGCCTGACTGGCAACATAACGAATCATTGCATAATGCCCTGTTGGAAATGCAGATTGAGGGTATTCGCGGTTGGGGTGACATCCCCGGCAAAGTGATGGTCTGGGATAATCAACTACTGATTCCAGGCGTGCAATTTGGCAATGTGTTTATCGGCCCGCAACCACCACGTGGCTGGGAGATCCACGAGGAATTATTGCATGCCAATATGTCCTTCCCGCCGCCACATCAATATCTGGCGTTTTATCACTATATTCAGTCGACGTTTAATGCTGATGCCATGGTGCATGTTGGTCGACATTCAACCTATGAGTTTTTACCCAAACGTGCTGTCGGTCTTGGTGAGGATGATTACACCACTATTATCGCTGGGGATGTGCCAGGTCTTTATCCGTATATCGTTGATGGTGTTGGTGAAGGCATCCAGGCTAAACGGCGTGGTCAGGCGGTTATCATTGATCATTTGACTCCCCCGCTCGCCGTGACTGAATTGTATGACGATCTTTTGCAACTACGTCAATTGATTGAAAGCGCAGAAGCCGCTTCAGACAAAGCCACCCGGGATCGGGCTATTCGCAGCCTTCGTGAACAAATCGAAACCATGGGGCTGCGTGATGAATTGATCGCCAGCATGGATGAAGAGCTGCAAGTTCGTGGCGCTGGTTTTGAAGAAATTGATGATGATTTTCTGCTGCATGAAGTCGGTCATTATCTGACGCATTTTCAGGAAACCTTTATGCCATTGGGATTGCATGTATTCGGTCGTGACTGGTCAGCGGAAGGTCTGGATACCATGATGAACTCCATGTTGGATAAATCTGAGCCCAGCGAACAGCAACGGGCTGAAATTTACCAGAGATTACAAATGTCTCCTGCCGCTGAAATAGCAGCCTTGTTAAATGGCTTGAATGGACGTTTTATCTCACCAGGTAAAGGCAATGATCCCATCCGCACACCGGATGCCCTGCCCACTGGCCGTAATTTTTATGCGTTGGATGGCAGCTTACTGCCTACCCGTGTGGGTTTTGATATTGGTCAGCAACTGGCTGCACAGGTATTGGCTGGCGAGAAAGGCAATATTGAAGGTCATGAAGTGGGCGATCGTAATAAACAAGGTGTCATTCTCTGGGCCTCTGATTCGGTGCGTGATGAAGGAGCAATGATTGCCTTTGGCATGAAACTGCTGGGTGTCCGCCCGATATGGAATAGTCGGGGCATTATCAAAGGTCTGGAGCGCCTACCGTTAGATGAAGATCAACCGCAGCGACTGGATGTGCTGTTTACCACCTCCGGTTTATTCAGGGATTTATATGGCGAACATCTGGTGCTGCTGGATAAAGCCAGCTTATTGGCTTTGGATGCCAGTCGTGATCGGATTATCCGTGATTATCCTGCACTGGCCATTGCGCTTAAAGCAGCTTTGCAACCGTTAGGCGAATGGCAACAAGGTGGCGAGGAAGCTTTGGATAAAAATCTGGTGGCATCGAATTGGGTTAATGAAGCCAGACAACGTTTGGCACAGCAACCGGATATCGATCCGGCTCAATTAGGTCGGCAGACCAGTTTGCGGGTGTTTGGTATTGCCCCGGGGTCTTATGGTGCTGGCATTAATCGTCTGGTTGAACGTTCATCTGCCTGGGAAGATCGCAGTGAATTGGCTGAGGTATTTATCAAACGTATGGCTCATGCTTATGGCAGTGGTTTGCAAGGTGAATCGCAACCGGACTTATTCAAACAGCAACTTGCCGGAGTGTCACAGACCTTTCTGGGACGTGCCAGTAACCTGTATGGCCTGATGGATAACAATGATGCATTTGATTATCTAGGCGGTTTTAATCTGGCGGTAGAAACAGTCAGTGGTCAGCAACCTGGCAGCGCGGTGATTAATCACAGTAATGACGATAATCTGCGGATTGATAATCTGCCGCAAGCCCTGCTAAGTGAATTGCGTGCTCGTTATCTGAACCCACAATGGATTAAACCATTGATGAATGAAGGTTATGCCGGTGCCCGTACCATGGGCAGTGAGTTTATTGAATATCTGTGGGGTTGGCAGGTAACCAGCCCTGAGATTATTACCGATCAGGTTTGGGAAGAAGTGAAAGCGGTTTATGTGGATGACAGTCTGCAATTAGGATTGGATGAATTTCTCAGTGATAGTCATCAACAACATGTTCAAACCAATATTCTGGCAGTGATGCTGGTCGCCATTGATAAAGGGTTTTGGGACGCTGATCTGGCGACGCAAAAACAATTAGCTGAACAGTTTGCTGCCAATATTATTAAAAAAGGCATTCCCGGAAGCGGCCATACCCACGCCAATCATCCTATGTATGACTTTGTGAAATCACAACTTGATGCGGATCAGGCTGAAGCTTTAGAAGCCGTATTGGCACGTAGTCGAATGCAAGCTTCAGATCTTGAATCATCACCGACGCATATCCAGGAATTGCAACTAAATCAGGATGCTAGTCAGCAAAGCGATGAAGTTAATCAAGCTGATGAATCCAGTTCGAACGATAAAAATCTGCTTTGGTTATGGACGTTGTTGGCATTATCAGTAATTGTCGCAGCCGGTTTATGGCGCGGTCGTAAAGGAGTTATGTAATGTATCCACACTTTTCATTGGAATTGATGCACCAACTGACCGGACTGTTATTAACCCCGGTGGTCTGGGCGTTATTGTTTT
>JAMCRH010000315.1 GCA_023380515.1 Gammaproteobacteria bacterium
GGTTAAGTTAAAACGTCGTAAGCGTTTGCAAGAATAAGGATAAAAACAATGATGCAGCGTTATGTGAAAATTGCTTTAGGTTTGGTCATTGTGGTGATTATTTTGGGTGCCTATACTCGCCTCACTGACGCCGGTTTGGGCTGCCCTGATTGGCCCGGTTGTTACGGTTTTTTAACCGTTCCGCATAGCGAAACTCGGGTAGAAACTGCAGAAATGCGCTTCCCAGAGCGTCCTGTAGAGCACTTTAAAGCCTGGAATGAAATGATTCACCGGTATGCTGCTGGCATCCTTGGCATTTTAGTCTTGGTGATTGCGGTGACTGCAGTACAACGCTCCCGCCGAATTGGTGCTGGGCAGCCACTGAAGCTCCCAATTGCACTGCTAGCCCTGATCATCTTCCAAGCGGCTTTAGGAATGTGGACTGTCACGATGAACTTACAACCCGTGATTGTCATGCTGCATTTACTCGGCGGATTCTCCACCTTCTGTTTGCTTGCACTCTTGTATTTACGCGAGACTCAGCCCGCGCTTGCGACCGAACCAAAACTAAGGGCACTGCAGCCTTTAGCAATTTTGACGCTATTCGTTGTGCTTGCTCAAATCGCCCTTGGCGGGTGGGTCGCAGCAAACTATGCTGCTCTAGCCTGCACTAACCTGCCTATTTGTGAAGGCAATTGGTTCGAACGCCTCGATATCGCCGGTGCATTTTCAGTCCCCGAAGCTGACGATTACGAATTTGGCGTCCATAGCTACGCTGAACGGATGACCATGCATGTCTTCCACCGCTTTGGTGCAATTGTGGTCATGACGGTCATGGGATTGCTGTTACTAAAACTTTGGCTAGGGGCAACCAGTCAATGGTTTAAACGTTTAACCTTTATCTTGACCTTCTTGCTCGTGCTACAAGTTGCTCTGGGTATTACCAATGTCGTGGCGAGCCTACCTCTCGCTGTCGCAGTCGCTCATAATGCAGTGGGCGCCTTCATGCTCGTTGGATTGGTGGCACTGAACTATGCGCTGTTTAAAATAAAAAGAAAGGAGGTGAGCCATGGCTAATCAACTGGCGCTAACCCACCGCGCCAGCTGGCGTGAATATCTCGAGCTCACGAAACCTCGTGTTGTTGCCTTATTATTGTTAACCGCGTTAGTTGGAATGGCGCTCGCGACGCCAACATGGGTCGCTGCCGAAATACTAATTCCGGCAATGTTAGGCATTGGCTTAATGGCGTCTTCAGCAGCGGCGGTGAACCATCTTGTCGACCGACATATTGATGCCAAAATGGCACGGACTTTACGTCGGCCGTTACCAACCGGTGCGCTTTCACCACGTAAAGTTCTCACTTTTGCCATGGTGATTGGTATTCTCGGTTACGTTATCCTTGAATTGTTCGTCAATCGCATCACCGCAGTATTGACCTTGGCTAGCTTGGTCGGTTACGCAGTTATCTACACCATGTATTTAAAGCGAGCGACGCCCCAGAATATTGTCATTGGTGGGCTAGCGGGAGCCGCACCACCCCTGCTGGGTTGGACTGCAGTCACCGGTGAAATTCATGCCTTTCCCTTATTATTGGTGATGATCGTTTTCACCTGGACGCCTCCCCATTTTTGGGCCTTGGCCGTTCACCGGGCCAAAGACTACGCGAAAGCCGAAATTCCCATGTTGCCAGTCACCCATGGCATTGAATTCACGAAGACATGTATCTTGCTCTATACCATTTTGTTAGCTGCCGTATGCGTCTTGCCCTATTTGGTCGGCATGAGTGGCTGGTTGTACCTTGCTGGTGTGAGTGTCTTAAATCTTGTTTTCCTTGGCTATGCGTGGAAACTGAAGTATCGCCCAGAAAAACTCACCGCTTGGAAAATGTTTAAATTTTCTATTTGGCACCTAATGTTCTTATTTATTCTATTGTTAGCGGACCATTACCTACTGTAACCAAGCGTGTACTTAAGCTTAAAATCGACTGAAGTAGCCAGACATGAAGAAGTGACGGGAGAAGATATCTAATGAATATGCGTACGATTTTGGCCCTAGCCGCCATAGCGGTTCTCGGTGTTGTCGCCTATCTAGCCGTTAACCATGTCGGTGAACCAGAGCTTGCATCGAGTCGCATTTATGACCAGCCCCGCACGATTGATCCGTTTCAATTACAAGGGAACGACGGCGCGGAAGTCACCAACGCCGCACTTGAAGGCCAGTGGACTTTGCTGTTCACTGGCTATACCTTCTGCCCCGATATTTGCCCAACGACCATGGCCAACTTAAAGGCGCGTTGGGAGCAGTTAACTGCCGCCACCGACTTCCCTGTGCAAGTTTGGATGATTAGTGTCGACCCGCAGCGGGACGACGTTGAGCGCCTGAATATGTATGTGAACTTTTTTGGTGAAGGGTTCTATGGTGTCCGCGCTGAACATCGTGACTTATATCCATTCGTGCGCAATATAAGCCTGATGTATTCAATCCCAGACGAAGGGGAAACGAACTATCTGGTGAGTCACAGCGCGGCAGTCATCTTGGTTGATCCAAATGGCCATCAACACGCAATTTTCCGTCCGTCCCATGAAATCGGCGAGTTAGCGGTTGTTAATCCAAACGATCTCGTCAATGACTTCACCAAAATAGCTCGTTACTTAGAACACGTTTATCGCTATTAATCTGGCCAGCTGCCGTTTTCGTCAGGGCGAATCCACTGCACGGAATACCAATAAAAGCGGCCCGGTTTGCTAATACTCGGTGCGGTGCAGTTATAGCGTTGCCGACCAATGCCTATCGGCTCTTCAGCCTGCACTGAGAAGGTTTGTTCGTCATGCCACTCGGGTGCATGGGGCTGACTACGAATAAAGCAGTTCAACTGGTGCCGACGAATATCACTGGTATCCAACGTTAGTTTTAATACAGGTTGCGTTTCCTCATGAGCGAGCATGGTATCCGTAATATGTGTTTCAACGACTGGCATACCTAACGCCGCCATCTTCGTGCCTAATGTCCGCAAGTTCGCGTAGATACCTGCAGCGGCAAATCGCGGAATCGCCCGAAAATCACTGTGCTTACTGAAACCACCCGAGTGCTGGCCAAAACCAATAAAACCAAGCTCGGCAACGAGGTCAGCCAGAATGTTGTCATATTCACCATAAGGGTAAGCAAATAACTGATAGCTAACGCCAACCTCTTCCTTAATTTTTGCCTCGGCAGCCAGAATATTCTCACGCGCCCGCGCTAACCAAGCATCTTCCGATTCGAAATCTGCCCGCCGCGGCATATGCGCATGGTCGAGTGAGTGATTCGCGATGACCACACCGTCTTCGTGCAAATCACGAATTTGTTGCCAGCTCATGTATTGCCCCGGTGTTTCACCAACAGGGTCAGTGGTCACGAAAAGCGTCCAAGGTACACCGAATTCTTTGAGCACTGGCCAGCCATTGGTGTAGATATTTTGATAGGCATCATCAAAGGTAATCACAACCGATTTTTCTGGCAAACTTTTTTCACCCTGCATCGCCGCAATTGCGTCGCGAATATCAACCACGGTGAAATTGTTGTCGCGTAAGTAGGTTAAATGCTCGCGCAACTCGTCTGCGGTCACGCTAGTGACTCGTGGTGTGCGATCACTGACGTGGTGATAGAGTAAGATTGAGGCATGACTGTCCTCTTGCGCCTCGCTAACAGACGGTGTAAAAAACAACATTGCTGCTGCCATTAGCCCTGTAAAAAAGGTGAACGCACCTACTTTCATCCAAACCTCCGGAGTTGTTTTCATGTCTTTGCCTCGCTCCGAGCTCTCGCAACACTCCCAAACCCCCATCACGTGGCAAGAACATCGCAAAGTATTTCTCATTGCCTTGCCCATGATGGTGTCGAACATCGCAGCACCGCTCTTAGGACTTGTCGATACCGCTATCATAGGGCATTTGCCCGAGGCTATCTACCTTAGTGCCGTCGCGACCGGCGCCATGGTCATTAGTTTTCTATATCTATTAGCTATCTTTTTAAGGATGTCGACCACCGGGTTAATGGCGCAAGCATTTGGTGCCAAAAACCTAGTAAACCAACGTACAGTGCTGCTCCAAGCCGCTTCGCTCGCCGTCATTCTTGGCGTACTCATGATTCTGCTGCAGCCTGCTGTCATTTGGTCTATGCAAACATTGGTAGCCATGGATGGCGAGTTTAAAACCTTAGCCACAGCCTATGTGCAAATTCGTATTTTTGGCGCGCCAGCAGCGTTACTGAATCTTGTCGTATTAGGTGTGCTGCTCGGTCGACAGCAAGCCGGTAAGGCCATGTTTTTAGTGATTTTTACCAATGTGGTGAATGTCATTGGCACAGTCGTACTAGTCTTGGTGCTGAATTATCACGTTTATGGAGCCGCAGTCTCGACACTCATAGCCGAGTGGGCAACCTGCGCATTGGGGTTATATTGGCTGCAAAGTATCTTCAAACTGCGCTGGCCCATGTTTAAACGCCTGCGCCCGCAGCAATTTGTGCCGTTATTTAAAATGAATCGGGATATTTTTATCCGCTCATTGCTGTTACATGCGTGTATCGCCACAATGACGATTGGCGGCAGCTATTTAGGTGCAGATATTATTGCCGCAAATGCTGTTCTCATGCAGTTTCTGGTACTGATTTCGCTCGGACTTGATGGCATCGCCTATGCCGTTGAAGCACTCATCGGTGAGGCTAAAGGCGCAAACAAGCCAGAACAAATTCGCCGCTGGTTACGCGCCTGCCTACTTTGGTCAGGTGTGTTTGCCGTGGTGTACTGCTTAACTTTCTGGCTATTCGGCACTCATATCATTGCCTTGATCACCAACATTGACAGCTTACGTGAGACTGCCGCACGCTATTTACCTTGGTTGGTCGTCCTGCCGTTGCTCGCGCACTGGAGCTACTTCTACGACGGTGTCTTTATTGGTTTAACCATGAGTCGCGCCATGCGCAATACCATGGCCATCGCTGCACTCCTCGTATTTTTCCCGTTCGCCCTTTCGGCCTTTTGGCTCGGTAATCACGGTTTATGGCTCGCGCTCAGTGCCTTTCTTTTAGCCCGAGGTGTCGCTCAATGGTATTGGCTCAATAAAAAAAGCCCCGTCGATTAAGACGGGGGCAGGAATGACAACAGCAAAATGTCGAGGGAGTGATGTGTCTTATTGTTCAACGACAAAGTCGTCCATAAGGATCAACTGTGGTGGTAATCCACCGGTCGTTGCGTCAACAGCGATCGCGGTGTAAATACCGCCACCCGCTAAGTTCAATAACACAGGGCCGATTGCAGCATCTTTAGTGCCAGCCAGCGTAACCGTGACATAATACTCACCTGGTAACAGGGCAACGTTACCTGTGGCTTGTAAATCGCTTGCGTCAAAGTCAACACCGCTGAACGCTGGTTCTGCATCGCTAATGTCGTCAGTCGCGGTTACGTAGATGTCTACGGCACCTGCAGCTGGCGAAGCATGGACGATACGAACAATTGCTTCAGTGGTAATACGACGGTTCACGTCAACTAATACCGCTGGTGAAATGCCGTCACCACCTAACTCACCGACCGCAAGCACGGTGTACTGAGTCGCATTGTCGAGCGCTAAATCTACATCAATCACAGTCACATCAGTGCCTGCGGCATTCACTTTGATGTTGTACTCGTCTGCTGGCACGTTGAGGTAGCCAGAGAAGGCTAAGAACGGCACTTCAGTGAGCACAGCATCGTCGTTCACTAAAACGTCGACTGCAGGCGCGTCAGCAACTGCATGCACAACCCGAGCGTCGGCACCGGCGTCAACTGAATAGAGAACTGCTGAACTTTCACCGTCAGCCACTAATAAGGCAATCGGACGGTTCGCACTGTTTGCGCCCACACTTGGGGTCGCTGTGACGAACAAGTCTGCGCCAGCTGGGAAAGTGACTTCACCTGAATCAAATACCACTGCTTCGGCATCGCCTGCAACAGTAATACGGATTTGATAATCACCCGCTGGAACTTCAACTTGACCGGTGTAGTCCTGATAGGCAAGCGTTGCCGCCGGCTGCTCAGCACTCAAATCCGCATCAAGTTCAGTCAGGTAGACATCCACGGTTAGGTCGACTGGAACACCATGTAACACTTGTAAACGTGCATTTCCGCTGCCGATGTCTGAAATCGGGTTTGCTACAATGAACGGTTCAAGCGTTTCGTCATCCACACGACCTAAGGCAAACACGTCATAACGAGTGTCCGCTTCGAGGTCAAGTGACAATGGGCCAATAACAGTTGCAGTACTGCCGTCCGCCAAAAGCGCATCAACTCCAACTTCATAGGTCCCTTCATCGACTACAGCAAGTCCAGAAGACACTTGGTAATCAACGTTTTCTAGGAAATTGCTGCCATTCACGGTAATATTAACCGCTGGTGCATCAGCAGAAGCATGGTGCACACGTAGTTCAAACTCGCCGACCGGCGG
Source organism: Gammaproteobacteria bacterium (assembly GCA_023380515.1). The sequence goes on from JAMCRH010000315.1 coordinate 6,436, forward strand.
TGGCGGCGGTGGTGGGCTCGGTGGATTAGGATCCAGCTGAGTTGGACTACTAGAGCTATTACACGCAGCCAATAGCAATGTCGCTAAGGAAGCGCCTACTAATTTTGTGGTTCTGTTCATTGTAAATTCCTCATTAGGGTTGTCAGCAACGATCTTTTACGAGGGGGGCGCATGAACAGGATTACAAATTTTTCACATCACCAAAAACGGAGGTTGTCATGAAACGAGCTCTTTTATTATTTTTTGGTGGTGTTTTCTTACTCCTGCTCGTTTTGAGCGTGATTGAGCCGATTCAAAAAGTGTTCAACTCTGAACTCACACAGCAGACGCCATTGAGCGACTCAGTCATGGTCAGATCCGATTTTCCAATTGACGAAGCTGAACTTGTTGAGGCAGACGAACTCGAGGACAAAGGGATGAGCGGTGAAGCCCGATTACTCGTGTTGCTCGAGAGTGAACCGTCGCTCGGTGAAATCATCGAAGAAAATATTCAGCTGATCGGCAATATTGAACACCACTCGGCGTTTCGTCACCACCAAACCATCCTCAAACTCATTCAGGAAGCGGATAACGTGCAGCCTATTTCCGTCGTGTGTACGGGGTTAGTGTGCAATTTAGCGATTTACGCGAACACTGCGGAGCGAGCGGCTGAATTTACTCATACATTCATTCAACCACGTCCAGAGTTACCCGTAGAGCGGGCTGAAGTGCGCCCGTTTAAAGAAGAAGAGCACAACCTTGTTCATGTTGTGCTCTTTATGCAGCGTCCTGCTACTAATTAACCCGGTCATCGCAGGTTTTAATAGTAAGAGTGCTCACCACGCATGTGGTCGGTGATATCGCGAACACCGTTAAGCTCGCCTGGGAACGACTCAAGTAATTGCTTTTCAATACCGTCTTTCAGGGTCACGTCGACCATGGAACAACCGTTACAACCACCACCGAACTGAAGAATTGCAACACCGTCGTCGGTAATTTCAGAGATCATGACATTACCGCCATGGCCAGCAAGCTGTGGGTTAATTTGTGATTGAATCACGTAATCAACACGCTCAATTAACGGCGCGTCGTCTGCCACTTTCGGCGCTTTTGCATTCGGGGCTTTCAGTGTCAGCTGTGAACCGAGTTCCTGCTGAATATAGTCGATTTCAGCATCTTGCAAGAAAGGTGCGCTTTCATTGTCGACAACCGCAGAGAACCCTTCAAATGGCAATAACTGGTCGTTTTCTTCAACTCCATCTGGCGGACAATAAGACACACCACATTCCGCATTCGGACGGCCCGGGTTGACCACGAACACGCGAATGTTTGTGCCAGTTTCTTGTTTGCTCAACAAGTCGCGAAAATGCGCTTGGGCTGAATCGGAAATGGTAATCAT
>JAMCRH010000316.1 GCA_023380515.1 Gammaproteobacteria bacterium
TCCGTCATTTGTTACGAGTGAATTGAAAACAGCTTTCCAGATTGGCTTCACAATTTTCATCCCGTTTTTAATTATCGACCTTGTGGTCGCCAGTGTGCTCATGTCTCTCGGGATGATGATGGTACCGCCAGCGACCATTTCACTGCCGTTCAAACTGATGCTGTTTGTTTTGGTCGACGGCTGGCAACTGCTTGTGGGCTCATTAGCCCAAAGCTTTTTCGTCTAACGCGGAGGAATTGCGATGTCACCCGAACAAGTGATGACCATTGCCTACCAAGGGATGCGGGTGACCTTGTATCTCGCTGGGCCTTTGCTGTTAACCGCGCTACTCATCGGTTTAACTGTCAGTTTATTCCAAGCCGCGACGCAAATTAACGAAATGACCTTGTCGTTTATTCCGAAGATCTTAGGCGTCGTGATTGTTTTAGTCATCATTGGTCCACTGCTACTTCAGCTGATTATGGACTTCACCCGTGAGCTGTTTACCAACATACCGCTCATGGTGTCCTAGCCTGTCGCTATGCGCTCGACGTTAGGCGGGGCTGCCCATGATTGAAGTCACTTTTACCCAACTACAGGAATGGATAGCGTCATTCTTCTGGCCACTGGTGCGAGTGCTCGGTTTCATGGCCATTGCCCCCATTCTTGGCCACTCACGCATCCCCAATCAGCTCAAGCTCGGTTTTGCCGCCCTGCTCGCCATCGTGATTAGCCCCATTCTGCCGCCAATGCCTGACGTACCGTTATGGTCATGGGCGGCGTTTGGCATTATTGTCGAGCAAATGCTGATTGGCGTTGCAATTGGTTTGGTCATGCAAATCACGCTCGCAGTTGTGATGGCCGCTGGTGAGTTCATCGGCTTACAAATGGGTCTAGCCTTTGCGACCTTCTTTTCGCCCGACAGTGGCACCAACAGCATGATACTTTCGCGTCTCTTGCACACATTTGCCATGCTGATGTATTTGGCACTGAATGTGCACCTGATGCTTATCGAAGTATTAGCTTTTTCATTCCAACATTTGCCCATCGGTACTGCGGGTTTGAACCTGACCGCATTCGACACGCTCGCCCGTTTTGGTAGTATCGTTTTTATTAGCGGTATTTTGCTTGCGCTACCGGTGTTCGGGGCGCTACTAATTATTAATATCACGCTCGGAATTCTCAACCGCTCCGCGCCACAGTTAACCGTGTTCTCAATCGGTTTCCCACTGTCTTTGACCATGGGGTTGTTTCTCTTAATGATTCTTACCACCAATCTCGGCGGTTTCCTGCAAGGTTTATTCGCTCAGGCCATCTCTTTTATTGATGAACTCATACACGCTCTCGCACCATTGCCAGCTGTGTAAATTAAATACATCACCACCTAAAACCAACTCTTAGAAAAACACCCAGCCACATCTGTGAACTGGGTGTGCTTATCAGCAAAGGCACGCGCGGTGCGAGGGGATAAAATCATTCGCGATTAACGTAGATAATCGAATAAGTTCATACCTTTGATATCAACAAAGGTCTTTTGGGCAGCTTGCAGGCCTATCATACGCATACTGTAGTCCGACGCTGCTTTCACATAATCTAAATCGACTAAATCAGACAAAGTTTGTTCGTAGGCGAGTAAGCGGTTGTTCCCCACTAAGTCCAAAGTGTCGAGCTCATTCAAGCGTGAACCAACCGAAGCGCGGCGCGTTAGGATATTGTCAAGCATATGGTCGAGTTCGCGCATCGACTCACTTAAAACGTTCCGTTGAGCAGCGCGCTGTTCATCGGTTTCCAACGGTTGACGGAGCTGTTGAATGACATCTTCCATGGTCCGGAACAGGTTTGGATCCATTTCCGCGGCCCGGCCAGCGGTAAAGCTATCGCCAGCACTTGGCGTACCTGAAGTCGCAAAACGCAAGCCAGCATACTCAATGGCGTCACCTTCCGTGAATGCACCTGTTGCAACTTCGCCGGCACTCGTTGTAATGCTGTACGTCAAACCGCCAGCACCGTCATCTGCAAAGGCAACGGTAAATTTCTCACCGAACTCAGGGTTACTGGTATCCAATACGTTGGTTGAATTCACCACCAAAGTGCCTTGGTTATCACTCGCGACTTTGACGTGATAGGACGTACTGCCTGGTGCTGCTGCGAACACACGCTCAGCGGTATCCCGCACCGTCATTTTGCGGTTGTCATCGATAAACTGCTCACGTGGCACGATATCAGCAACAAACTGCGCGCGACCGTCGATCTTCACCACAGGTGCTGAGTCATCTTTTTGGCCAGCAAACAAGAAACGGCCAACACCGTCGGTGACGTTAGCTTGGCCGATTATGGCCTCGTATAGACCTTCAAGCTCCGCCGCAACCGAGGCTTTATCAAGCGGGCTCATCGCACCGTTTGACGCTTGTACTAACAAGGTCTTCGAGCGGGTGATCATGTCACCTAAACCATTCAACACGCTTTCTTGTTGCGACAAGTTATTCCGTGCGGAGACCCGTGAGTCCAACATCTGCTGTGTCGTTGCTTTCGACTGCTGAACGTTCACGGCACGCGAGGCCGCTTGTGGATCGTCAGAAATGTTCACCACGCGACGACCGGTCGCAAGCTGATTACCGACTTTCATGAACGCAGACTGTTGCTGGCTCATCGACTTCATGTTTTGGTCAAAAATAATCTGGGTACTGACTCGCATGGGGTCACCTTATTCGTTAACGCAGCTGCAACAGCTCTTCCATAATCGTAATACCGGCTTGAATCACCCGCGCATTGGCTTGGTAATATTGCTGGTAGCGCATTAAGTTGGCCGCTTCTTCGTCAAGGTTCACACCTGACTCCGCTTGTTGCAGCATACGCAATTGGTCAGCGAGGCCTTCTTGCGCTGCCAAGTTTGCATTTAAAACACTAATTCGTGTACCGGTGTCACTGACAATCGCCGCATAAGCTTGGGTAAAGGTTGCCGAGCCTCCGACTACATTGCGATTCTGCAGCGCTTGCAGCTCCATCGCGTTGGTGTTGTCACCACTATTTGGGGACGTTGCTGCCGCAAGTTTTGCCGCATCGGTAATATTTAAACCAAAGTTTGACGCGACATCTTGGACTGGATAGACCCGGAAACGGTCGCCATTCTCAGGCGTGCCGTCAAAGCTCATATTCAAGCCGCCAAAGCTAATGCTGTTGTCTGGGTTGACTGTCACTGCAACCGCTTGACCATTGTCACGACGGATTGCGGTAAACTCGCCATTCGCAAAATTAACGTCATACGCCGACGAGTTCAATTGTGCGACATTTTCAAAACTGACCGTCGCGACTGCACCACCTTGGTTGCGACTATGGGAGTTCACTCGCGGCTCACCAATGGTAAAGAGGTCTTCGCCCGCTTGGCCATTGAGGTCAAAACCCGCCGTATGAACTTCATTGTACGCTTGGGTCATCGACACCGCCATTTGCCCGAGCTGACCTTGTAACTTGTCCAGCGACTCAGTGCGGAACTGCATCAAACCGCCCAGCGTTCCTTGGGTAAACACTTTCTCGTCGAGTGGGATATTACCGCCAGTCCGACTAATGTAGCCCAGCGTTAAACGGTTTGGGTCAGCGGCATCGCGCATCGGCTGCAATGTGGTGGCGGTTTCACCTGCGACTAACGCTAAGCCATTGCCGAAGGAAATATTGTATTGGCCATCGCCCTGGGCGTTGACCCGAATGTCCATGATTTTGCTTAACTCGGCAACCGCATGGTCGCGCTGGTTTAGCAACATGTTTGGTTCTTGACCCGCTGCTGCTCGCATCGCGGTAATGTCACCGTTCAATGAAGCTATCTGCTTCGCAAGTTCGTTGGCCTTCGTCACTTCGGCAGCGATCTGACCGTTAATGTCGCCTTGCATGTCGCTCAGGTAGCTATTAAAGGCGCGGAATTGTGCGGTTAAGCTATTCGCAGTACCGAGCACACCTTCTCGTGCTGCCGCGTCCGCAGGGTTTGACGATAAATCGCTAACCGCTGAGTAAAAGCGTTGCAACATCGGACCGATGCCGGCCTCTGGGTCAGACAGCAAGTTGTCAATTTGGCTAATTTGCGCTTGATAGGCTTTCAGGCCGTTCAGGTTACTTTCGGCGCTGTTTAAACGTGAAGCAATAAACTGATTGAACTGGCGTTCAATCGTCATCACCTGAACACCACCCGTGCTGTTTTCGCCAAACTGGACGATCTCACGGTTGTAGCCAGGGGTGTAAACATTGGCAATATTATTACTGGTTGCATATAAGCCAGCTTGCGCAGCCTGCAACCCACCAACACCAATATTAAATACACTCATACGAACAAAGCCTCACAACAAATTCATCTATGTGGAATTATCGGCAGTAGCACAAAAAACTTGAGCCACTTTTACTTTTGCGGTTGCTGCAGCTGTTGAACTAACTGTTCCGCGAGGCCAATGCCTTTGGTCGCCATGTGGCGCGCCAACTGTTCGTCATGCATCGACATTAAAGTGTCCCGTTCGTGACTATCAAATAGCTCCGACGGCCCGCTCGCTTCACGCATGGTTTTCAGCATCATATGTAAAAACAAGGCCTCAAATTCTTCTGACGCTTGCGCTAAACCGGCATTGGCATCGTGGCGATTGGTTGTTTTAATACTTTCCAGCTGCGTCACGTCCATGGCCAATCGCTGACCCAACACTGGATTATTCACGAGTACATCGGCCATTAAATGATCTCCAAACTTGCGCGTAACGAACCCGACGCTTTCAATGCTTCCAGAATAGCCATCAGGTCAGCAGGTGTCGCACCGAGTGCATTCAAGGCGTTCACCACGTCCATTAAATCCGCGCCTTCGACAATATTGAGCGTGCCGTCATCTTGCTGGATATCAATCTCCGCCTGCTCGGTAATCACAGTGCGGCCGCGGCTTAATGCACCTGGTTGGCTGGCTTGTTGTCGTGCTTGAATGGCTATCGACAAATTACCATGAGCAATTGCGGCTTGGCGTAAACGGACTTGGCCATTCAGAACAATCGAGCCGGTGCGCGAATTCAAGACCACGCGGGCTGGACCTTCTGGCGTATCAATTTCAATTTGTTCAATACGGGCCATAAAACTGACTCGTTCGTTGGCGTTTTCTGGGCCAAACAAGCGAATCGTCCGACCGTCCACAGCACTGGCCACAAACAAGCCAAATTCTTCATTAATGCGCTGCACAACACGCTCAACCGTTGAAAAGTCATTGGTTTTCAGTTGCAGCTCGAGTTCGCCTTGGTTACTACCCATCACCAGCGGGACTTCCCGCTCCACAATGGCACCACCGGCAATGCGGCCCGCTGACTGATGATTAATCACCTGCGAGCTACCGGCTGCTTCGGCGCTGGCTCCGCTAATCAGAAGGTTGCCTTGCGCCAAGGCGTAAATTTCGCCGTCAGCACCGCGTAATGGCGTCATCAACAAAGTGCCCCCTCGTAAACTGCGAGCGTTCCCGACAGACGAGACAGTGACATCAAGTCGTTGGCCGGCGCGCGAAAACGGTGGTAAGTCAGCGGTCACCATGACCGCAGCAACATTCCGCAACTGCATATTGGTGCCCGGAGGGACAGTGACGCCTAACTGCGACAACATATTGCTCAAACTTTGGCCGGTGAACGGCGCTTGCGTGGTTTGGTCACCGGTACCATCAAGGCCTACCACTAACCCATAACCCACGAGGACGTTATCACGGACACCGGCGAAGTCAGCAAGGTCACGAATTTTTTCCGCTTGGGCATTCATCGCGAAGGTCGCTAGGAGCAAAGCTGCTGTGATTTTCAAAAGAATATGTTTCATGGTGGCTCCTACAGCGGGCTCGCCCAGTTAAAGAATCGTTGCATCCAGCCCATTCGCTGAGCGCCGTGCACGTAGCCGTCACCGATATATTCAATGCGTGCGTCCGCCACTTGAGTCGACAGCACGGTATTCTGAGCGGTAATTGCGCGTGGGTTAATCACCCCAGAAAAACGTATATATTCAGCACCTTGATTAATCGCGATGTGTTTTTCACCGCGCACTCGCAAGTTGCCATTAGGCAGTATTTCTAATACCGACACGGTAATCGTGCCTTGAAAACGATTATTGGCACTGGCTGCGCCTTGGCCTAAAAAGCTGCTGTCCGAACCAACATTGAAACCAAGTTCGGCTAAACGGTCGAGAACGTCAGGTAAATTCGCCAAATCTGCAGACATGTTACTACTACGACTCGCTGACGTTTGCGAACTCTTTGACGCACTGACCTGCTCTTCAAGTAGAATCGTAATAATGTCGCCGGTCATGCGCGGGCGACGGTCTTCAAATAACGGAGCATAGCCCCGCTGCGGCTGGAAAATTGAGCCATTAGCGACCATCTCAACTCGTTCCGGATACGTCATCGGCTCCGGTTCCGACACAACACGATGTTTCGGCGGTGAGGAACACGCCGCTAGAAAAGCAACTGCGATTAGGCCGAGGCCCGCTTGCATAAGCTTTGAATACTTCATGGAATTACCCTCACATTACCGAAACGACGAACTATGATTTAAAATCTAGAGCTTACAACTGGGCTCTTACAATTGGGCTCTTATAGCTGGACTCTTACAATTGGGTCAGTCGCGCCAGCATTTCATCACTGGTGCGGATACCGCGGCTGTTTATCTCGTACGCGCGTTGGGTTTGGATCATATTGACCATCTCTTCCACAACGTTCACGTTCGAGTTTTCAACAAAACCTTGCATCAAGCGCCCGACGCCATTGTTGCCTGGAATCTGCTCTTCCGGCACGCCCGAAGAAGCTGTTTCACGGTAGAGGTTGCCACCAATGCTCTCTAACCCGGCTGGGTTAATGAAATGCGCCAGCGTAATTTGGCCCACTTGCTGGTTTTGGTTATTGCCCGGCGTGGTCACCGTAACAATGCCGTCTTCACCAATAGTGACGCTCATTGCGTTAGCTGGTAAGAAAATGCCCGGCTCAATGGGATAGCCATTTGCGGTGACTAATTGGCCGTTTTGATCCATTTGGAAACTGCCGTCACGGGTATACGCAAGATTACCGTCTGGCATGAGCACTTGGAAAAAACCTTGGCCATTAATCGCGATATCACGCGAGTTTTCGGTATTGATTAGGTTACCTTGGGTGTGTAAACGTTCGGTTGCAACGGCACGAACACCAGTACCAAGCTGCAAGCCCGACGGCAAGCGGTCTTGGGCGTTATTCATCGCGCCAGGTTGGCGTAGGTTTTGATACAACAAATCCTCGAACACTGCCCGCGAGCGTTTAAAACCCGTGGTGTTGACGTTCGCGAGGTTGTTCGTAATCACGTCCATCTGGAACTGTTGTGCTTCTAAGCCGGTTTTACCGGTCCATAATGACTTAATCATCTGCTTTTCTCCGCAATATCGTGCTGGTTACGACATCGACAATAAATTGTTGGCGCGTTGCGCATTTTCATCGGCAGTGGAAACGACTTTCATTTGCATGTCGAACATCCTTTGGTTGCTGATCATGGCCACCATGGCTTCAACAGCACTGACGTTGCTGCCTTCTAATGCCCCACTAACCATTCGCACCGATTCGTTCGCCGCAAACGGTGCACCGGTCACACTGCGGAATAAGCCGTCTTCACCACGTACCAACTGCCCCGGCGCTGCTTGCACTAGCTTCAAACGATCAATTTCTGCCACTTCGTTGGCATTTTGACCTTGGCCTCGTGCGGTAATCGTCCCGTCATCACCAATGGTTAACTCTGCGCCAAGCGGCACAAGAATCGGACCACCATCGCCAAGCACAGGTCGACCATTGCTATTCAATACACCATTCTCGTCGACACTCAGGTCACCACGACGCGTATAGGTCTCGCTGCCATCAGCGGCTTGCACTGCTAACCAGCCTTCACCACGGATTGCAATGTCGAGCGGCCGTCCGGTTTGATTAACTGGGCCAGCCGAGCTGTCAAAGCTTGGCGTGCTTGCCACTGAGGTTGCCCGCGTGGCGAGCGTGCCTTGACCGTCAATGTACACGGTGCGAGTTGCATCGAGTTGTTGACGGAAACCGCTCGTATTCACATTCGCAAGGTTATGGGTAATTGAGCTCTGTTTATCGAGCGTATTACGTGCCCCATTCATTGCGGTGTAAATCATTGCATCCATGGTTTGCTCCTACTGTTCTTCAGTAACCGTGTTCAAGGCTAATTAGCGCAAGTTCACTGTGGTTTGCAGGACTTCGTCCTGGGTCCGAATACTTTGCGCGTTGGCCTGATAGTTGCGCTGAGCGATAATCAGGTCGACCAATTCTTGGTTCAAATCAACGTTGGACGCTTCCACCACACCCGAGGCGATTTGACCAAATTGTGCTTCACCTGGCACACCCACAATCGGCGCACCTGAGTTACCGGTTTCAACCCACACGTTGTTACCAATCGCACGTAAACCTTCGTTGTTACG
>JAMCRH010000317.1 GCA_023380515.1 Gammaproteobacteria bacterium
GCTTGTAACGCATGACTAAATTAGGCAGCCTTAATATCGTTCATCTAATCAAATCGACCTAAAGAGAGGAAAGTGACATGAAGCTCATGCGTGGCTTTGTGGCTGTTGTAAGTATGATGATGTTGCCGCTAGCTGCATCAGCCGAGTACTTGAACACCACGTTTACGTTTTCAAATCAGTCTGCGAATGCAGATACTCGTGTTCTATTATTGCCGGAGTTTGAAGGTGATGTTGCAGCGCAAGGTTGGGCAACTAGTTTAAGCGCAGACACAATTCACCAGTTAAATCGTGCTATTCAAGCACAAGAGTTTTCTGGAAAAGCGAAACAGCAACTCGATATCATCGCACCGGTTGGCCTTGACGAAGTGCGTTTGGTATTGGTTGGTGTTGGCCAAGCAGACAGTTTAACGCGGGCAACTGCAGAGGAAATTGGTGCAGCGCTTGCGGTTTATTTTAACCGTGTCAAAGCCGATTCGGTCCTTGTTGATACCCGTGCAATTAACTCAGCAACTGAGAATGCTCGGATTACAGCTGCTGTGGCTCATGGCGTCGATTTGCGTAATTATCGTTTCGACCGCTATAAGAGCGAGCCAGCTGCGCGTCCTGCCCAAAACATTCATTGGCAAGTGGTCACAAACTCTGACGCAGAGCAACAATATGCTGCAAAACGAGCGTTGGCAGAAGGCGTGTTTTTGGCGCGTGAGTTAACCAACTTACCAGGTTCTGACGGTTACCCAGCTCGTTTCGCCGAAATCGCTCGGCAACAACTCGAGCCACTGGGCGTGGAAGTGACTATTCTAGGTCCAGAGCAAGTGAAAGAGTTGGGCATGGGCTCGCTGTATAGTGTCTCACAAGGTAGCCAGCATAAGGCGCACTTGCTTGTGATGCACTGGAAAGGCAGCGACGATCAGCCAATCGCATTCGTTGGTAAAGGCAACACCTTTGATACTGGCGGTTACAACTTGAAAACTGCGGCGGCATCAATCCTTGCAATGCAAACCGACAAAGCCGGTGGCGCTGCTGTGGTTGGCGCAGTCAAGGCATTGGCCGGTGAGCGCGCTGCAGTCAATGTTGTGGGTGTTGTACCATTGTCACAGAATGCAATTTCTGGCGAAGCGACCTTGCCAGGTGATGTGGTCACTGCTGGTGATGGCACCACCATTGAAGTGGCAAACACCGATGCGGAAGGCCGTCTCATTCTTGCTGATGGTATTTGGTATGCACGTGAGTTCTTTAATCCGCGCGCAATTGCTGATATTGCAACCTTAACCGGTGCAAAAGTTGGCGCTTTAGGCACAGAGTATTCAGCGATTTTCAGTAATCATGATGACATTATCGAAACGCTGCGTGTGGCCGGTGAGAATACCCAAGAACTGGTGTGGCAATTGCCGTTAGGGCCGTATCGGAATGTGGTCACTAGCCGTATTGCGGATATGAAAAATACCGGTTCGCCAGGCGCTCAAGCCGGTGCTATTTTCCTGCAGCACTTCGCTGGCGATACACCGTGGGTTCATATCGACATGGCCGGCAACGCTATGATTCAAAGTGGTAGCGGCATTCACCCTGAGGGTGCAACTGGTTATGGCGTGCGGTTGCTCGCCGAGTGGGCAAAAATCTACTCATCACAGTAAGATTTTGCAATAAAAAACCGGAGCTGGTGACGGCTCCGGTTTCTTGTATCTAGGAAGTGGAATTCGGTGCTGCTCTCACCCAGCACCGCATCCAGGTTAAGCAAAGTTCAGATTTATTTTTTATGCTCTAATGCTTCTGCGTTTTTAATGGCTATGCTCCGAGCTTTCATAGCTTCTGGGATTTCTTTCACCAGATAAATATTCAATAAGCCATTTTTCAATTCTGCGTCGGTTACTTCAACGTGCTCGGCAAGATTGAACTTGCGCTCGAATGAACGTGCGGCAATGCCTTGGTACAAGTAGTTGCGCTCTTTTTCATCCGTTGCTTTTTTGCCACGGACGGTTAATACCCCGCGTTCTACTTGAATATCTAATTCGTTGTCGGTGAAGCCTGCAACCGCAATGGTGATGGTGTAGTGGTTGTCACTGGTGGCTTCAATATTGTAGGGAGGGTAGCCTCCGGTACCTGTGTCGCCGCGAAGGGCGTTGTCGAGCATGGATGCTAAACGGTCGAAACCGACGCTGCTGCGATAAAGTGGGGTTAAATCGATTGTATTCATAGTCTTGTATCCTCATTTGAGCGATGACAGTTAGTTGACATTGTAGGGTGAGCGTTCTCTTTGAGACCCGCCGCCTACACTCTAGATGTATGATCGCTGCGCAGATTTTCAAGGGCTAATCGGAAAATTTTTGCAAGCTCGCGTCGGCTCAGGTAGCTTGTTAGCAGTTTTTGTCAATTGGAGTGTTCACATGAGTGCGGAAGTAAAAGAAGGATGCGTACGCGTCGAAGAGAAGATGGCTCCGTATACGAATCAGGTTACCACTCACCGCCATCGTTGGTTGGCTGACGAGCCGGAGTCTTTAGGCGGCGCAGACGAAGGGCCTGCGCCCTTTGAAATGGTGTTAGCAGGACTCGGTGCTTGTACGTCCATGACCCTTCGCATGTATGCCAAGCGCAAAGAATGGCCTGTGGATAAAATAACCGTCGACCTGCGTCATGTGCGCGGTGATAAAGGCGCGGATAAATTTGAACGGCACATTAAAATTGACGGCGATTTAACTGACGAGCAGCGTCAGCGCCTACTCGAGATCGCCAATAAATGCCCCGTACACCGCACTTTGTTAAATGCAGAGTTGGAAATTCCGACATCACTAATTGAATAAGAAATGAGGAAATCATGAGTTTGTTACCTTGCGTTGAAGTCAATCCGCAACAATCCCCCAATGCTGCCGTTATTTGGTTACACGGCTTAGGTGCCGATGGCCATGACTTCGAACCGATTGTTCCGCATATTCAGTTCGCATCGGGTGTTCATGCGCGTTTCGTTTTTCCTCATGCACCGAAAATTCCGGTCACTATCAATGGCGGTATGCGTATGCCGGCGTGGTACGACATTTTGGAAATGAGTATTGACCGCAGTGTCGACGAAACGCAGCTGCGTGCGTCGGCGGTTCAGGCGATTGCATTAATAGAAAGAGAGATTGAACGTGGTATTCCAGCAGAACGAATTGTTTTAGCAGGATTTTCGCAAGGTGGTGCAGTGGCCTATGAAGCGGCCTTAACCACGGAGCATAAGCTTGCAGGCGTCATGTGTTTGTCGACTTATTTAGCAACGCACGCGTCGGTGCAGCCAAGCGGTGCCCAACAAAAAACCCCGTTTCTTGTGCAACACGGCACACAAGATCCCGTCGTGCCGGAAGTACTTGGGCGCCAGGCGCAGCAATGGTTAACCGAACATGGTTATGAAGTGACCTATCAGACGTATCCAATGGCACACCAAGTCTGCCCACCACAAATTCAAGATATTAGCCGGTTTTTGCAGCGCGTGTTGCCTGCCTAACGTACCAGTTTCAACAATAAGAAGAGGCCAAAACAATGAAACTAAAAGGATACCTGGCGGCGGCCTGGTTGGTATTGCTCTGGGCGATACCAACGGCCCAAGCCAGTGAGCAGTCGCGTTTATTTAGCCCCGAGGATATTTTTGCCCTCGAGTGGGCCAATGATGTACAGGTGTCACCTGACGGCAAATCCGTTGTTTACGTGCGCCATAGTAATGACATTATGACCGACAGCACCGGGCGTAGCCTTTGGTTGGTTGATATAAAGTCGGGTCAGCATTCACCTTTGTTTGCCGATGAGTATCAGTACAGCAGTCCAAAGTGGTCGCCTGATGGGAAACGTTTAGCGTTTGTTTCGAACCGCTCGGGCTCTTCGCAAGTGCATGTTTATTGGTTTGAACAAGACAAGTCGGCACGGATTACTGATGTACGCCGTGCGCCAAGCGATGTAACTTGGTCGCCGGACGGTAAGCACATTGCATTTAGCCAAGAAGTGCTGGCGCCAGCAACCGATTTCGCGCGCAGTGTGTATCGGCCAAAACGTCCCGATGGTGCGCGTTGGTCAGAGCCCGCGATTATCGTGGAGCGAACCTATTACCAAGCCGACGGCCGTGGTCTTCTCGACAGTGCTTATCGCCAGTTGTTCGTGGTCAGCAGCGACGGTGGTGCGGCACGTCAGCTGACGGACGGTCCTTATAATCATGGTGGCACACTTGCGTGGACACCAGACAGTAGCGCCATTGTATTCTCAGCGAATCGTCGCGATGACTGGGAATATCACACGTTAGAAGCGAACTTATATCAAGTCACTGTAGCGACGGGTGATGTGACGGCATTAGTTGCGGAGCCAGGGCGGCAATCACAGCCAGTGTTTTCGCCAGATGGCCGTTACTTGGCGTTTTTACACGCTTCGGGCGAGGCAGTTCCATATCGAAATGCCAAACTACGTGTGATGGATTGGCGTTCGCAAGAAGTGAATGAGCTGCTTGCAGATTTCGACCGCTCGATCGAATCACCGAGTTGGCTCAACAACAACACGGTCGTTTTTCAGTATGCAGATCAAGGCCAATTGAAAATCGCCCGAATTGCCGCCCGTGGTGGTCGCCTCACTGACTTAGTCCGCGATGTTGCTACCGGTAGTAATGGCCGGCCTTATCTCGGCGGAATGTTCTCAGCTTCAGGTAATGGCGTCATTGCATTTACTCACGGCACGGCGTATCGCTTGGGCAACGTCGGTGTTTGGCAAGGTGGGAATGAACGAGTTTTAACGGCGTTGAATGAGAACTTGCTCAGCCAACGCGACTTAGGACAAGTGCATGAGTTTCGATATGCATCGAGCTACGATGAAACGGAAATTCATGGCTGGTACATCACCCCGCCGGGTTTCGATCCAAGTAAACAATATCCATTACTGATTGAAATTCATGGCGGTCCACACTTAGCTTACGGCCCTTATTTTGCGGCAGAGTTGCAGCGTTATGCAGCAGCGGGTTATGTGGTTTTCTACAATAACTATCGTGGCAGCACATCGTATGGCACTGATTTCGCCATGTTGCTCGACAACAACTATTCGTCACCGTATGACTTTGCTGATCACATGTCAGGTATCGATGCATTGATCGCAAAAGGCTTTATCGACGAGTCGAACTTGTTTATTACCGGTGGTTCCGCAGGCGGAATTGCGACAGCTTACGCCATTGGCTTAACCGATCGCTTTAATGCAGCGGTGGCGACCAATCCAGTGATCAACTGGGTGTCTAAGGTCTTAACTGCAGACAGTTATATTGGCCAAATTGCGAATCAGTTCCCGGGCATGCCTTGGGAAGAGCACGAGCACTACTGGCAACGTTCACCGTTATCGTTAGTGGGAAATGTGACAACGCCAACATTATTGTTCACAGGTGAAGAAGACCGGCGGACGCCAATCTCCGACACCGAACAGTTTTATCAAGCGTTACAGTTGCTAGGCGTAGACACGGCCATGGTGCGTGTGCCAGGTGCATCGCACGGTGTTTCGAGTCGACCATCGCGCATGATCATGAAGATTGAACATGCGCTGGCCTGGTTCGAGCGTTATAAGAAACTCGAGCCGTAGTCGGTCGCAGGTAAACCGAGGTGCGTCGCGATACTTTGGCCGATATCGGCGAAGGTGTCGCGGCGACCAATAAAGCCACCAGCAGCCGGAAGTTTTAAGTCTGGTCCGAAGCAAATCACAGGAATATATTCACGTGTATGGTCGGTTCCCGGCCAAGTTGGATCGCAGCCATGATCTGCGGCCATAAACACTCGGTCGCCTGGCTGTAATGCTGCATACAACTCTGGCAATCGGCGGTCGAACGCCTCCAATGCACGAGCATAACCTGCCACATCACGACGATGCCCATACTCCATATCAAAGTCGACAAAGTTTGGAAAAATGACACTTTGTGCTGGCGCTGTACGAATAGCTTCCAGTGTTGCGTCAAAAATAGCCTCGTTGCCACTCACCTTCACTTTCTGTGTAATGCCTTGGTGAGCATAAATATCGGCAATCTTGCCAATACTGATGACTTCGCCACCGGCGGCAACGAGTTTGTCGAGCACGGTTGGTGCTGGAGGTAGCACGGAATAATCGCGGCGGTTGCCAGTGCGCTTGAAATTATCGGCATGGTCGCCGACAAAAGGACGTGCAATGACGCGGCCAACGCGTAAACCATGTTGGTCTAATAATTCACGGGCGAGTTCGCTGAGTTTTAATAGGCGGTCGAGACCAAAACTGTTTTCATGCGCAGCGATTTGTAAAACGCTGTCGGCCGACGTGTAGACAATTGGCTTACCGGTTTGCATGTGATCTGCACCAAGACGAGCGATAATTTCGGTACCCGAGGCGTGGCAATCACCGAGAATTCCTGGCAAGTTGCCTTTTTCGACAAGCTCAGCAATAAAGTCTGCTGGGAAAGTCGGCACACGGTTAGGAAAGTAGTGCCAGTCAAATAACACTGGCACACCAGCTATTTCCCAATGTCCGCTGGGCGTGTCTTTGCCGCGGCTGAGCTCTTGTGCGTAACCATAGAGGGCTTCGGCCGGACCATTGAAATGAAAGCCGGGTGGGCGCTTGCCCGAGCTAGCCTCAGCAAGCAAGCCGAGGCCTAGGCGCTCAAGGTTTGGCAAGTGCAACGGCCCCTTGCGGCCGATATCAGCGTCGCCACGCGCGCAGGCGTCGGCGATATGGCCGAATGTATTGGCGCCGACGTCACCAAATTCTTCGGCGTCGGCAGCTGCGCCGACACCGAATGAATCTAACATCAGAATAATTGCACGTGCCATAACCCGCTCCTAAATCTGCGCTTGTTCTGGACTAATTGTCTCATAAACCACAGGATCAAGCTTAGGCAAGTTTTCGCTTAAGGCAATCGATGCCTTCAATTCAACAGCTGCCGCTGCTGCACTGACTCCGTCCCGAGCATGAATGAATGCAAGTGGGCGCTCACTATCAACGTAAGTTCCGATTTGCTGTATATCAGTCAAGCCAACTGCATGGTCAATTGCGTCGGACGGATTGCTACGACCACCGCCAAGGGTGACGACAACCAAACCAAGCTCACGGGTCGCAACTTCACTGATATAACCGGGTGTGTCGGCGTAGACCGGCATCACAACCGGTGCTTTTGGTAAGTACCCATGCCAATTTTCGAGGAAATCGGCTGGACCACCTAAGGCATGCACCATCTTGCCAAAGACTTCCGCGGCTTTGCCGTTATCGAGAACTTGGTTCAGTTTGAATTCGGCCTCGTCTTTGGTGCGGGCAATGCCACTGAGTAACAACATTTGGCCACACAAGGTCATGGTTACTTCGTGTAAGCGCGGGTTGCGGCGTACGCCGGTTAAGTACTCGATTGCTTCACGCATTTCGGTCGAATTCCCGGCGGTATCGCCGAGTGCTTGGTTCATATCGGTAATGGTTGCGGAAGTCTTCACGCCGGCGCCGTTGGCAACCGCGACAATGCTATTCGCTAATGCCCGCGAGTCGTCAAGGCTGGTCATGAATGCACCGTTACCGGTTTTCACGTCCATCGCTAGTGACTCGAGCCCAGCGGATAATTTTTTCGACAGAATTGATGCGGTAATTAACGGAATCGAATCGACCGTTGCGGTCACGTCGCGAATGCTATAGAAGCGTTTATCAGCCGGTGCTATTTCCGCGGTTTGACCAATAATGGCGACGCCGATTTCTTTTACAATTCGCTGAAAGTCTTGTTGTGACGGTTGGATGTTGTAGCCTGGAATACTTTCAAACTTATCTAAAGTACCACCCGTGTGACCCAAGCCACGGCCTGCGATCATCGGCACATAACCGCCACACGCTGCAACCATTGGACCGAGCATAAGACTGACCGAGTCGCTGACACCACCGGTTGAATGCTTGTCGACAATTGGGCCCGGAAGGTCAAAGCCATCCCATGACACAACACGACCGGAGTTCATCATTTCTTCGGTTAAAGCAACCCGTTCTGGCATGGCCATACCGTTGAAATAGACCGCCATGGCAAAAGCGCCGATTTGTTCATTGGTGACTTTGCCGTTGGTAATACCTTGAACAAAATAAGCGATTTGTTCACGCGTCAGTGTTTTTCCGTCACGTTTTGCTTTGATAATTTCTTGTGGCAACATCTTAATACCCTCCTGCAGCAGTTGCTTCGTCATTCCCTTCAAGGATGGCAACTAAATTACTTCGTACCGAACTTGCCCCTAAGCGGAATCGGCTAGCATGCAAGCTATCGCTGCCAACCGCATTGCTCATTGCGTTCATGTACACGAGTGCGTCATCGAGCGTGCGAATACCGCCAGCTGGCTTAAAGCCAATCCGATGAATACCGTGCGCTGCTGCTTTTTCTTCGGTTTGTTTTTGCTCGTAAGCAGCGATTTCATTCACCATAATAGCCGCCGCTGCAGCGGTTGCGTTTTCCGGGACTTTTCCCGTTGAAGTTTTAATGAAATCTGCACCACCTTGAATGGCAATGCGGCTTGCGAGCGCGATAAGTTCGGCGCTTTTGAGTTCGCCGGTTTCCAAAATAACTTTCAATTGTGCATGGCTACCACACTCCGCCTTACACGCTTGAATGAGCTGCAAAGCAAGTTTTTGATCGCCTTGCATGAGTGCTTGGTATGGCAGCACGACGTCAACTTCGTCAGCGCCGTAGGCAACTGCAGCGCGCGTTTCTTTTACGGCGATATCGATATCGTCACCGCCGAAGGGGAAATTGGTGACGGTCGCGATCCTTACGGCGTAAAGGTCCTGGGCGTCGAGTAACTTGCGAGCGAGTGGAATAAAGCGTGGAAAAACACACAAAGCAGCAACATGGATGCGCTCGCCCTCGGCATTTCGCCAACTCGCGTTATCGACCAAAGCTTGAATGTCGGCAACGGTTTCTTGGTCCGGTAAACTGGTTAAATCCAATAATGAAAACGCTTGCGCCGCTTGTTGTTGACGCGTGGTGAGTGCTGTCATAAGTGCTTCCTTAACCGGCCTGTTTTGGTATGAGGTGCTCAGGCCCAAACGAGTAGGGTAACAATTCACTGATAGTAATGACCTTGCGCACCCCTTCTGGGCCGCAAATGTGAATGGTGGTGTTCGGGTTAGAAAACTCGCGAATGCGTTGACGACAGCCACCGCAGGGTGACACCAAGCCGTCACCATTGCCAATGACATAGATTTCCGCGATGTCGCGGCCACCATGCATGACCATGTTGGCGATGGCTCCGGCCTCGGCGCAGGTTCCCTCTGGATATGACGCATTTTCGACGTTACAGCCAGAAAAGATTTGACCACTAGCCGTGCGAATCACTGCACCAACTGGAAAGTTCGAGTAGGGTGCGTAGGCTTGTTTCTGTGCTTCTTTCACCGCAGCGACTAAATCGTGCTCGCTTAAGCTTCTTTCGCTTGTTTGCGGGGCGCTGTTTGGCATAGCAACTCTCATTAATTTTCAAAAAAGGGGAGTTATTCTACCTGACTTTTGCCACCGCTGCTAACCAACGTTGGTAGAGTTTATCACGTTCATTTGAGGTAATTTCGGCTGAGAATGTCCCTTTTGTGCGGCAAAGTTGTTGTAGATCATGAAGTTGCTTAAATAATCCGACCTCTAAACCAGCTAAAAACGCTGCTCCGCGCGCCGTTATTTCCGCTGTATCGGCGCGCAGTACGGTGTAGCCGGTAATGTCGGCTAAGGCCTGCATAAACCAACCGTTATCAGTCATACCGCCATCGACCTTTACGGTTTCAATGGTCTGACCGTCTTCGACCATGGCTTGCAACAGGTCGCGGGTTTGCAACGCGACACTGCGTAGCGCAGCAGCGGCAAGTTGTTTTTTGCCAGTGTCACGAGTCATGCCAAATATCGCAGCTCTCGCATCCGGGTCCCAATAAGGCGCACCAAGCCCGGTAAAAGCAGGAATGAGAAGCTCGCTTTGGTCACAAGGGACACCTTCCGCCAGTCGCTCAGTTTCTGCTGCGGTTTGGATAATGCCGAGTTTGTCCCGCAACCATTGGACAATGGCGCCGGCCATAAAAATACTGCCTTCCAGTGCATAAGTAGGTTGGCCGTTGAGCTGATAACCAAGCGTGGTCAGTAACCGATGCTCAGAATGAACTTGCTCTTGCCCGGTATTGACGAGGGCAAAGCAGCCCGTTCCATAGGTGCTTTTAATGTGTCCAGGTTCCAAACAGGCCTGACCGACAAGAGCACCTTGTTGGTCACCAATCATGGCAGTAATCGGAATGTCTGCACCGAGCCAGCTACTGTCGGCCACACCGAAATGATGAGCATTGTCTTCAATGCTTGGCAGCATGGCCATGGGTACGGCAAATAATTCGCAGAGCTCAGAGTCCCATTGACGGGAGCTGAGGTTCATCAGTTGTGTGCGTGAGGCGTTGGTCGCGTCGGTGGCGTGAACTTGGCCTTTGGTTAAACGCCACAGCAGAAAGCAGTCGATGGTACCAAAGGCGAGCTCGCCCGCTTCAGCACGCGCTCTAGCGCCTTTCACATGGTCCAGCATCCAAGCCACTTTGGTTGCTGAAAAGTAGGGATCAAGGAGCAGACCGGTGCGTTTTTGCACCCATGGTTCGTGATTAGCTTGTTGCAGTTGACGGCATTGCTCTGCGGTGCGGCGGTCTTGCCAAACAATGGCGCGATGAATCGGCTTGCCAGTTTTGCGGTCCCAAACGACGCTGGTCTCGCGCTGGTTCGTAATACCGATTGCGGCCACGTCATGCGCTTGCACGTTGGCGTCGGTGAGTGCTTGGCGGCAGGCTTGCAGGGTGGTTTGCCAAATTTCTTCAGGGTCGTGCTCGACATAGCCATTGGCCGGGAAGTACTGTTTAAATTCGAACTGACCGCGACCGACGACTTGTAAGCGGGCGTTATAGAGCATGGCACGACTTGAAGTCGTGCCTTGATCGATGGCTAAGATATAAGTTTTGCTCACTATCGTTACTCTTTCCAACCATGGGAAAGTCTACGATAGCAGTTGCAGCGCCTCTGTCCAGTCGGAAACTAAGGCATGAGCCTGCTGTTCGCTAATGTCGCGGAAATTAACATGGCCAACTTTGCGGCCAACACGCGGCTCTTTGCCATACCAGTACACTTGGCTGTGCGGGTGCTGCCACAGTGTTGGCGGTACTTGTTCGCAGCCAATGGCATTGAGCATGAGGGTTGGTGTCATCGACAGCTCTGGGAAAGGCATGTTCGTGAGCGCGCGAATATGCAGGTCAAATTGACTCGCGTTACAGCCAGTTAAAGTCCAGTGTCCGGAGTTGTGTACTCGCGGTGCAATTTCGTTTACCAGTAACTCGGCTTGCTCGCCTTCACCGACGATAAAAAACTCGATGGCTAACGTGCCAACGTAGCCTAAATGTTCGGTGATTTTACGAAAAGCCGCTTCGGCAGTTTGCTGCAGGTGCGCTGGGAACGTCTGAAAGCCTGCAAACGTATGACTTAGAATACCTTGGCGATGAACGTTTTCAACCAACGGGTAGCAAAGAATACGCCCGTCGCGTGCGCGTGCGCCAACAATCGACACCTCGCAGCTGAAGGGAATCATGGCTTCAATAATGCCCGGTTGTTGGCCAGCTTGCGAAACAAGAGCTTGCACGTCCTCACCCGGTTGCCATCGCCACTGGCTTTTTCCGTCGTAACCGCCAAATGAAGCCTTAATCACGACCGCTTGTTGCCACTCGGTCATGGCTTCTAAGAATGAGCTTTGCGAGTCGTATGAATTCCAAGGTGCGGTTGCAATACCGAGCGAGTCGCACATGGCTTTTTCCAATTGGCGGTGCGTCAGGGGTCTGATTTTCTCGGCATCGGTAAGTAGTTTATCGGCAGCTAATTGGACATGCTCAGGGTCGAGTTGTTCATGCTCCCAACTTACGATGTCAGCCCACTCCATGGCTTCAGCAATACTCATAGGCAGTGCAACATGAGCTGCTGCGGGCACAACTTGGTTACTGCGAGTATTCACCAAAAGGACTTCATGCCCTAGTTGAATGCAGCTCTGTGCCAGCATTTGCCCGAGTTGACCGTTGCCCAAAATCAGAAGTTTCATGCTTATCTCTCGCTCCAACTTATTCATGGTCTGCTGCAGAGGGGGTTAGTTTAGCTCCAACTTACTATTGGCTAAAACTTTCTCACGTTGTTCGTGGCGGAAAGCGATCACTTTTTCGCGAACACTTGGCTCGGTGGTCGCTATCACTTGTGCTGCAAGCAAGCCAGCATTCGCGGCACCAGCTTCACCGACTGCCAAGGTGCCGACGGCAACGCCTTTGGGCATCTGCACAATCGAAAGTAAGCTGTCGAGGCCTTTTAACTGCTTGCTCGGGACTGGAACACCAAATACTGGTAAATGCGTAAAGGCTGCGAGCATGCCCGGCAAGTGGGCAGCACCGCCTGCGCCTGCAATCACCACGCGAACATCGCCTTGCTCGGCTTCTTGCATGGTGGTGGCTAATAAATCTGGCGTACGATGCGCAGAAACGACGCGCGCTTCCCATTGCACACCGAGATCTTCAAGCATGCGCGCTGCGGCTTGCATGACTGGCCAGTCCGAGGTTGAACCCATTAAAATCAGCACAGATGCCATGGTTTGCTCCTGCAGTAGCGGTTGCGGAAAAATTAAGGCGCGGATTATAGCAGCATCCGAGGGTTTTTTGCACGGATTCTAAACAAGGCTGTCGACAGGTCTGTTAAAAAAATGTGTAATTTTAAACCGGTCGCATCGAAACTGGCGTACAATTGAAGCGGTCAACCTCAGCTAGGAAAGGACATGGATTTAGCCCGAACACGCCCATCGCTTGCTTCTGCAGCCGCTCACGTCTGCGGTGCCGCTGCTATTCTGTTGGCGATTTGGCTCAGCACGATCGTGACAGTTCACACAGTCGTTGCAGAAGAAGGGCTTTGGTTACCTGAGCAACAACCGCCATGGTCACCTCCGCCAGCGTCTGCGGTAGTCAAAGTCGGCGGTTGTTCGGGTACGTTTGTCTCGCCGACCGGTTTAGTCCTGACCAACCACCACTGTATCTTAGAAGTACTGCAATATCGTTCAACGGTAGAACAAAACTATTTTAGCGATGGTTATTTAGGACTGCGGCCAGAGCTCGAACTCCTCGCTCCGCGTGATTTTACTGTGCAAGTCACCCTTAGTCGCACCGACGTAACCGAGCAGGTCCTCCAAGGTATTACGCCAAGACTCACGGGTGCAGCGCGGTTTAACCAAATTGCAAATAACCGTAACGAAGTTTTACGCCGCTGTGAGCAACAGAAAAACGTGCAGTGTCGTGTGGTTGAGCACTATGGCGGCCAAGGTTACTTACTTGTCGCGGATCGAGTTTTCCCGCAGGCTCGCTTAGTTTGGGCGCCCCCCGTTGCCGTGGGGCATTTCGGCGGCGTTGAAGATAACTGGCAATGGCCGCGTCATAGCGCCGATCTCGCATTAATTCGGGTGTATGACGAAAACGGTAAACCCTATCAACCACCGGAATGGTTGCCTTTGTCGCCTGCGGCTACAGCGGAGAATGAACATGTATTTGTGGCCGGCTTTCCGGGTGTAACCCAGCGCTATCGGCCGGTTGCAGAGGCACAATTGGCGTTCACACATTTTTACCCAAACGCTATTCGTTATTTACAATCTTGGCTGACTATCGTTAATTCGTTCGCTCTTGATAACCCTGAGGTTGCGCTGCGTTACGCACCCACGCGCGTGCGCTGGGGTAATCGGTTACAGAATTATCTGGGCATGCTCGAAGAGGGTGAGCACGAGTCGATATTGACGCAATTAGCCGTGGCTCAAAACGATTATCAGCAATGGCTACAGGCGCAGGAGCGGGGAGAGCAGTATCAGCAAAGTTTGGCTTTACTGCAGCGGGCCATTACCTCTCGCGAAAATCATATCCAGCGTCAGTTGTGGTGGAGTTTCTTTCAAGAACTGCGCTTGCCAGCAATCGCACAACATTTGTATCGCCTTGCGCAAGAAGCAAATCGGCCTGACGACCGTCGCACTCGTGGTTATCAAGTGCAACAAATTCCCGCATTACGATCACAGCTATTAAGTTTACAACGACAGTTTGACCGCACAGTCGAAATAGAGCTGCTTGTGTCGCTGCTTTTAGCGCACGAGAAACTTCCGGAAAATCAAAAAATTGGCTTTATTCGGGAATTCTTTCAACTCGACAATCATGCTTCCGAGTCAGAGTTGCGCGAGTTCGTGACCCAGATTTATGCGTCGACGCAATTACACGATAGTGACACGATCGAAGCATTAATGGGTGCCAGCTTAGCTGATTTGCGACGAAGTACCGACACCTGGGTGCAATTTTCCGTGACCACAGCAGACAGTCGCTTAGAGTGGGACTTACTCGAACGTGAACTGCGTGGCCTTGAGCAACAAGGCAATGCTTTGTGGTACACGGGCTTGCGCCAGTTTAAGCGAGCACATCAAAAGCGCTTGGCAGACAATGCCAACCGAACGTACCGTCTAAGTCGAGGTCAGGTGACAGCGGTTGCCGAAGGTACAAACAAAACCACTATGAGTTCGTTGTTTACCTTAGCTGGCAGTGCGGAGCGGTATGAATTGCCGTTTGCTATGCATGCGGCTGTCGCAGTGCACGGTGCAGGCTGTTTAGCGAGTAGCATGGATGAACTGACCTTAAATTTCTTGTCGACGGCAGATGGTACCGGTGGTAGCTCCGGCAGTCCGACTCTGAACGCAAAAGGTGAGCTAATTGGACTTGTCTTCGACAGTACCACGCCCGCAATTCTTAGCGACTGGTTATTTTCTGCCGATCGTCATCGACTGATTCACGCCGATGTGCGCTACTTACTTTGGCTGCTGCGTTACGTTTATCAAGCCAATGAATTACTCGAAGAGCTTGGTTTTAGCGAAACTGAAGAAGGTTGTTATTTACATGGCGAAGCGATTATTCCAGGTCCAACTCTAACTGACGCTGTTCATCCGGATCCGGAAGAGTAATGCCGAGTCCCAATAAACGGACAGAACGGTCTCGGCTGCGCGGCCAAGCTTCTTGCAGTAACTGATAATACAGTGCCGGTGAAACCCGGTTCGACACCTTACTGACCGTGGTTTGATTAAAGTCATGAAACTTCAGTTTGACCGTTTGTGCTTTGGCACGGATATCTTGCCAGCGCAGGTTCTCCATGTGTTTGTACTCCGACACCTGCTGCAATCTTTTGCGTAATGCCGGAAGTAAAGTGGTTTCCAAAAATCGCTCCGCTTCTTTGACGTGATGGAAGTCGCGGTGCAGGGTTTCCTCAACACTGATTTGTTTGCGGGTACGCGAGAGGCTTACCGGACGGTCATCGACACCAAGGCAGCGTTGAAACAGCAACATGCCAGCATGGTCACCCAATAGTCGTTGCAGTTTCGCTGGATCGCACTGTTGAATATCGCGAACCACATTAAAGCCAGCTGCCGCTAATCGCTCTTGGCTTTTCGGTCCAACGCCAGGAATTCGCCGAATCGGCAAGGCCGCTAAATAGTTCACTATTTGCTCGGGTGGAACGACAAACTGACCGTCCGGCTTGTTTTCTTCGGACGCAATTTTCGCTACCATTTTCTGACTAGAAACACCGGCTGAGGCGGTAATGCCGATGCTTCGCAACTCGCTACGAATGGCTTCGAGTGTGCGTGTTGCACTCCCTTGAAAGGCTGTATTGGCGGTCAAATCAAGATAAAATTCGTCAATCGATGCCGGTTCAACTAAGTCGGTGTAGCGTAATAAAATTTCATAAACACGCTTCGACATGGCTTTGTACTTTGCCATGTTGGGCTTAACAAAAATAAGTTGTGGGCAAAGCTTGCGTGCTTGATGACCAGGCATTGCACTGCGCACGCCAAATTGCCGAGCAAGATAGTTGCAGGTTGCCACAACCCCGCGTTCACCACCGCCGCCGACCGCAAAAGGCTGGCTACGGAGTTCAGGGTTGTCGAGCACTTCGACTGCAGCGAAGAAAGCATCGAGGTCGAGCAAGGCGATTTTCCGCACTCGCGTTGTTGCCATAACGTGCACCGAAGATTGAACCGAATTGGGCTGCGTATCGTTTTAAAGGTGACGGCAATGTTAACACAATTCTTAGTCACAAGAGTTTCATCCAAAGAATTTTGGCGTTATAATCGCCGCAAACCTATCTCAGAGTTTGAGATAATCGCCACTGAATTGATCAGGAGAAGGCCGTGAAGTTGTCAAATCTGTTAAGTTGGAAAAAAGTTGTAACTGTTGTTGCGGGTATTACCGTAGCAGGTGGTGTCATGGCGATGTCTGCACAAGACATGTCTCGCGAAGCCATTGCTGAGCGTATTAAGCCAGTGGCGAAAGTTCGCTTAGCTGGTGACGAAACAGCGCAAGCAAATGGTCAACAGGCCGCAGAAGGTGGTCGTTCGGCAGAACAAGTTTATAACCAAGCGTGTGCGGCGTGTCATACGTCTGGCGTGCTCGGTGCTCCGCGCAAAGGTAACGCAGACGACTGGACTGACCGTTTAGCGCAAGGCATGGATGTTCTGCTTGAGCACTCTATTAACGGCTTCAATGCAATGCCTCCACGTGGCGGCTGCATGAACTGTACTGACGAAGAAATTGAAGCAGCGATTGAGTACATGATCGAAGGCCTGTAAAGCACATAGTCGCTGATATAAATCGTTGAAAAAAAGTGCAAAAACATGAAAAACCGCTCCTTGTGAGCGGTTTTTTGTTTCTATAACATCCACTTAACAAATTCGTTGCTTTCTTGTGTAGTCAATATATACTGAAAGTTGTTTTGCTTGTTAAGCTCATGATGAGTTAAATGCAAGCCAATGCCGAGTAAAAAAACAATATATTCTATCTACGGCAAGTGAGAAGCAATGAGTGCTGCGGCGGAAGAGAATCATTCGTCAATGACAATTCGGCGACTCGAGAAGGTTGTCGCCCGATTAAAAATACTGACGCAAAAATACCGTCAAGCTGAAGTGATTCAGCAGGCGCTCTTTCGTATTTCCGAATTAGCAGCCTCCGCGCAAAACATGGACCAAATCTATACTTCGGTCCATCGCATAATTGGTAAGCTCATGGCTGCCAAGAACTTCTACATTTGTGTTTACTCCGAAGACCGTAAAACATTTAACTTCCCTTACTTTGTCGACCAATACGATGACGCTCGCACCATTGCGGAGATTCCCGTTGAAAACCTCATGCGTGGTATGACGGGTTATATTTTGCGTAGCGGCCAGCCATTATTAGCTCCGAAATCACATATTGAGCAGTTAGTAGAAGAGGGTGAGATTCGATTCCTTGGTTCATTACCGGTGGACTGGCTGGGTGTGCCACTTATTGCCAACGACGAGCTCATTGGCGCCATGGTGGTCCAGAGTTATGAAGAAGAGGTACGTTACGGTAATGAAGACCTTGAGCTGCTGATGTTCGTGTCGCAGCACGTGGTTAACGCCTTAGAGCGCTTCCGCCAACGCGAATTCCTCGAGTCACAAGTTGCCAAGCGTACCGCTGAGCTCAGCAGTATTAACAAAAACTTGCGCAAAGAGATTGTCGACCGCGAGAAAGCAGAGCTGCAAAATGCGGTACTGTACTCAATTTCTGAATTGACGAACTCAGCAGCGGATATGCAAAGCTTTTATCAGGCATTGCATCGCGAGGTTTCGCGCTTAATTACCGCCGACAACTTCTTTATCGCCTTAATGACAGAGAATCGTCAGCAGGTTTACTTTCCGTATTATGTCGATGAAAGTGGCTTCAAAGCCAAGCAGCGCAGTTTACAAAAAGGCTTAACTGAGTACGTTATTCGCTCGCGTAAACCTTTGTTTGTTGACCGTAAAGTTCGTGATGCACTGGTTGCCAAAGGTGAGATTGCGGTTTCCGAATCGCGTGGTCAATTGGCGTACCAATGGTTAGGTTCACCGCTGATGGTGGACGGTAAAACCTTTGGCGTGATTGCTACCCAAACCTATTCCAAAGACAAGTCGTTTTCACCTGAAGATCTAGAGCTACTGAATTTCGTTGCCCACCATGTCTCGGTTGCAATTGAACGTCGACGGGCGGCTGAGCAGTTGGCGAAAGCGAATACGTTCCTCGAGCGTCGGATTGCCGAACGCACCGAAGAGCTCGTTGAAGAAATTGAACGTCGGAAGGAAATCGAAGCAAAGCTGTTTCATGATGCCCATCACGACACGCTCACAGGTTTACCGAACCGCGCCATGTTTAGTGAGCGAGTGAAAACCGCATTGCTGCGTCAGAAGCGCCATCCAGAAGAAAACTTCGCTTTGCTTTTCGTTGACCTCGATCGCTTCAAAAATATTAATGACACCTTAGGACACTCAGCGGGTGACGAATTCTTATTAGAAGTGAGCCGACGGATTAACAGTGCTATTCGTGAGCTCGATTTTTTAGCTCGCTTGGGTGGTGATGAGTTCGTTATTTTACTTGAGCCGATTAAAACCCTCGATGATGCGAAAGACGTTGCGACACGAATTATCGACGTCATGAAAGAACCGTTTGAGCTTAATGGTCAGCAGCATTTTTCGGGAGCTAGTATCGGTATTGCCACCAGCCATGGACCGGATGATTCGGTCGACCGCTTACTGCGCGACGCGGACGCCGCCATGTATGAGGCAAAAAGCATGGGACGTGGCCGGTATGTGATTTTCGATGAAGCCATTCGCAATGGTTTGGTGACCGCTTTAAATCAAGAAATGGCGCTGCGTCATGCACAAGCGAAGAAAGACTTCCTACTGTGGATGCAACCTATTTATCAACTGGCGGGTGCTGAGTCGCAGCGTCAAGTGGTTGCCTACGAAGCGTTGGTTCGTTGGCAGCGTGGTGAAAATACCATTCTTCCAAGTGAGTTCTTGGCCTTGGCGGAACGCTCGGGAGCGATTATCGAAATTGACCGTTGGGTGCTTGAGCATGCAATTAAGCTGCAAAAAAGTGTGTGTCAGAGTAAGTCTGATTGTGCTCCTGTGCATGTTAACTTGTGCGTGCAGCACTTATTGCGCCCGCGCCATATTCAGGCGTTAATTGACACTGCGACAGAAGCCCAAGCTCAATTTGACAAAATTGTCTTAGAGTTTGGTGAGGAAGCGCTGCAGCAAGAAGACTCCCGGCGCATTATGGCTAGTCTGCGGAAGTTAAAAGACGCTGGTTTTACGCTGGCATTGGACGACTTTGGCCGCACCACAGGGCCATTGCATTTTATTTATAACTTCCCGTTCGACATTATTAAGCTCGATCGTCGTTTTATTAAGCAGGTTGGCCACAAAGAACGCGCCCAAGCCATGGTTCGCCACATCGTGACCCTGTGTAAGGATTTGTGTATTGAGCTCACCGCAGAAGGCATTGAAACAGAAGAGCAAATTGATGTGCTGCTTGAGCTTGGAGTGCGTATCGGACAGGGTAATTTGCTCGGTGAAGCTGGCACCCTGCCGACGACTCATTTGTCTCCGAGCACAACCAAAACAGTAAAATCAAAAGAGATGCCTGTTACCGCTAAAGGCACCGTTTCTGCCGAGTAAGTTCCTGCCGAGTAAACGGGTTCACGCCCGCTTTTAAGACCCTCGCAACATTGCCCGCAAACGCGCTACATTCGACTCCGTTCGTTGTTGCTTTTGTTCTAATGACTCCGGTTTACGTTGGTCTTCCCACTCAATATCGTCCTGTGGCAACTCCATTAAAAAGCGACTCACTTCTGGCCGCAATACTTCGCCATATTGGCGACGTTCTTTGGCCAATGTAAACGTCAACTTTTGTTGGGCGCGAGTAATGCCAACGTAGGCTAACCGCCGCTCTTCTTCGATATCGTCATTATCGATACTGGTTTGATGCGGCAGCAGGCCTTCTTCCATACCGACGAGGAAAACATAGGGGAACTCAAGACCTTTAGAGGCGTGTAACGTCATAAGCTGCACTTGGTCACCGTCTTCGTCTTCTTCTTGGCGCGAGAGCATGTCGCGTAACACTAAACGCGCTACGACTTGCTCCAACGACATCGGCTCGTTGTCGTCGTTGCCCATCAACATTTCACTGACCCAACGGTAGAGCTCGTTGACGTTTTTAATGCGCATTTCCGCCGCCGTCGGGCTGCCACTGGTTTCAAACAACCAGTCTTCATAGTGAATGTCTTGCAAGAGCTGTTTCACCGCAGTCGTGGCGTGCTGTTCACCCGAATCAGACTCACGCGCCGCATGTTCAATCAGCTGACAAAACTGCTGCAAGTCTTGGTAAGCACGGGTGGCCAAAATGGTCTTTAAACCAGGATGCAAGGCAGCGGCAAATAAACTCAGCTTTTCCTGATGGGCAAACTCGCCAATTCGTTCCATGGTCTGCGGGCCGATGCCACGACGCGGGGTGTTCACGATCCGCAAAAACGCATTGTCGTCGTCGGGGTTCACCACTAAACGCAAGTAAGCCAGAATATCTTTGATTTCCGCGCGCGCAAAAAATGACTGCCCACCAGTAATTTTGTAAGGGATACGGTTGTTCATCAGCGCCTTTTCAAACAAGCGCGATTGATGATTACCACGATAGAGAATGGCGTAGTCACCATAGCGGGTATTCTCTAAAAAGCGCTCACGTATAATTTCGGCCACCACGCGTTCGGCTTCGTTCTCTTCGTTCTTGCCGTAAATCACGCGCAACGGGTCGCCGTACTGCATGGACGACACTAATTTCTTATCAAACAAGTGCGGATTATTCGCAATTAAGATGTTGGCACTTTTTAGAATGCGCCCAACCGAACGGTAATTTTGTTCAAGTTTGATCACTTTTAAACTTGGAAAATGTTGCTGCAGTAATCCTAAGTTTTCTGGCTGTGCGCCGCGCCATGAGTAAATACTCTGATCGTCGTCGCCCACCACGGTAAAGCGAGCTCGTTCGCCGACGAGCAAGCGCACTAACTGATACTGGCTACTATTGGTGTCTTGATATTCGTCGACGAGGAGATAGCGAATACGCTGTTGCCAGCGCTGTCGCACTTCTGGGACTTGTTGTAAGAGCAAGGTTGGCAACAAAATCAGGTCGTCAAAGTCGAGCGCATTGCAGGCTTTCATGTTGCGTTGGTAGGCCGTGTAGAGTCCAGCAAAAAGCTGCTCTTCGGCGTCGCCAGGCGTTGCTTGTACCTGCTCAGGTAGCAACATCGCGTTCTTCCAGTGGCTAATCTTTTGCTGTAAGCGCTGCAAAATCGCTTTGTCGCCGTCGATGCTGTCTTCCGATAAAGCATTGAGCAGCGCAAAACTGTCTTGATCATCAAACAATGAAAAGCCAGGTTTGAAGCCGAGCATGCTAACTTCGCGTCGGATCATGTCGAGACCAAGCGTATGGAAAGTGGAGACGCGCAGCCCACGACAATTCTTCCGACCTAAACGCAAACTGATGCGCTCGCGCATTTCGCGGGCGGCCTTATTAGTAAACGTCACTGCAGCTATATGATGTGGTTTATAGCCGGCACTATTGACTAGATAGGCAATCTTTTCGGTGATCACGCGGGTTTTGCCACTACCAGCACCAGCGAGCACCAACGTTGGGCCACTAATGTATTCCACGGCTGCTTGCTGTTGTGGGTTGAGTTGCATGTCGCACAGGTCCTGCTAGTGATCAACGGGAAAACAAAGGAGCCGGTATTGTAACGAGAGTTGCGCTGAGAATATAGCAATACGCTCGCCAATCAGCCCGTGCTATAGTAAATAATCAGGTAATAAAGACGCGAATGAAACCACGAATAAAACTGCTGAAAAGAGTGTAACTGTATGATCGACCCTAAGAAAATTGAACAAATTGCCCGCCAAATTACCGCCAGCATTCCTGCAGGTGTACGTGAAGCGGCTGACAATATCGAATTGAAAGTGAAACAAGCGGTACAGTCGCAGTTAGGCAAACTCGATGTCGTGACCCGTGAAGAAATGGATATTCAGCAGGAGCTCGTGATGCGCCTGCGCAAGCGCGTCGAAGAGCTCGAAGATCGCCTCGATGCCCTTGATGGCAAAAGCAACCAAGAGTAAACGCCATTGCTGCGTCGCTTAAGCACCCAACAACAGCTTTTTTTAGCCATTGCCGGTACCGGAGTGTTTCTGGTGATTGTGGTGTTGCTCGGTGTGCGCAGCTACTTCTTGCAGAATTTCTCCGACTACTTGGCCGAACAAGAGCAACGGCGTTTGCAGCAAGTTGCGGTGGTGTTGTCGGAATATTATGAAACCATTCATCGGCAAATGCCGGCTCGCGTCCGCGCTGAGTTTTCCGAGCGCGAACTTTGGCGTCAAGTGATTCAAACCATTCAACGCGATTCGGTGATTAATCCGGAACGAGTCAACCTTGACCCGGAACTGAGTTTTAGCGCGCTCACGCTTGAAACTGTTAGTGGCGAGCGCATTTTCGGGCCGGATATTCGTGAATCCGTGTCGGTGTTAGTGCTTGCCGAAGGGCAAATTATTGCGACCTTAAGCACGGAGCTGCCGACCAGCCAAATGCAGCCGCTCGACGAAGTCTTTCGCGAGCAGCAAATGCAATCCTTGCTCTGGGCAGGCGCCTTAGCGCTATTGGTCGGTGCCTTGGTTGCATGGCTCATTGCCAGTCAGTTGCGTGCGCGTTTAGCGTTATTAAAACGCACCACCCAAGAGATTGCGGCGGGGAACTACAGTAGCGAATTGAGTCCACGGCTATTGGGTAGTGAACAACGTGATGACATTGCTGAACTTGCGCGAGCGCTGCAAAGTATGGCTACGACCCTCAATAATACCGAGCAACAGCGGCGCGCATTTATGGCCGATATTGCGCATGAACTGCGTACTCCTTTAACTGTGCTGAAAGGTGAGCTTGAAGCTGTTGAAGATGGCATTCGTGAGCCCGATCGGGTGCTCTGTACACGTTTGCAACAGCAAACCGAGCAGTTAACTCGTTTGGTCGCCGACATCGACACCTTGGCGCAGGCTCAAGCCGGCGGCATGAGTTACCAACGTCGAAGCCTTGCCATTCGCGCGTGGCTTGAGCAGCAGATCGCACAATTCCAACCGCTTGCGCAGCAACAGCAACTCGAACTGCGTTTCACTGCCACAGCTGCGGCTGAGATCACTGTGTTTGCAGACTCGGCACGCTTGCAACAAGCACTGCAGAATTTGCTCCAAAATAGCCTACGTTATACCCAAGCGCCTGGCGTGATTCAGGTGACCCTGACAACAAGTGGCACTGCGGTGCTTATTGAGGTTGAAGACAGCGCCCCAGGTGTTGCTACCGAACATCTTGAACATCTTTTTGAACGCTTCTATCGGACTGAGTCGCATCGCCAACGCAGCACAGGCGGCAGTGGCTTGGGCTTAGCGATTAGCCGTCAAATTTTGCAAGCGCACCAAGGCGACATTCGCGCGGAACCAAGTGCGCTCGGCGGCCTCAAAGTGACCATATCACTGCCACGGGAACGGTCATGAGTAGAATATTAATCGCCGAAGATGAACAGGATATTCGCCAACTGTTGGTTGATTATTTGCAGCAAAGCGGTTTCACCACAGTCGCTGTCGACAATGGCAATGATGCGTTGAGCCAAGCGCGTACAGAACAGCCTGACCTAGTGCTGCTGGATGTCATGATGCCAGGTTTGGACGGTTTAGAAGTCTGCCGGCAATTGCGCGAAGTGTCGCATGTACCCGTGATATTTATTACCGCTCGGCATGACGAAGTGGATCGGATTGTGGGCTTGCGCATGGGCGCTGACGATTACATCGTCAAACCGTTTAGCCCACGTGAGGTGGTTGCCCGGGTTGAGGCTTTGTTGCGACGTGCACGCTGGCGCGCCGAAGCAGAGGTTGTGCAGACGGGTTTGCAGTTGAATACCGAGACTTACGTCGCCCGCTGGCAAGGGCGCGTTTTAGACTTAACACCCGTTGAATTTCGTTTGCTGCACACACTTAGTAAGCACCCACAGCGCGTTTTTCGCCGCGACGAGCTGATTGGCGCAGCGTACGATGACCACCGGATCGTCAGTGATCGGACAGTCGACAGTCACATCAAGAATTTGCGCCAGAAGCTACAAGCGGTTGGCGCTGCTGACGTGATTCAGGCGGTGTACGGGGTTGGTTACCGTTATACCGAATAAATTTTTCTCCACAATTTCTCCATAATTTCAGCATATTCTCTCCATGGTCAGGGGTTAAAGTCAGTACCGTGTGAAGTGAACTCTCCCAAAGTTTGACTTAAATGTATCTCGTAATGAGAGGAAGTGATGATGAAAAAGATGACTAAACTTGCCAGCCTGATGGCGCTTGTACTCCCAGCACTCGCAGTGACCGGCGCGACGGTTGCAGCTGACGAGCCACAAGAGAAGCGCGAGCGAATTCGTGTGATTACGGTACAGGGTGACGAAGTCACTGTGAATATGGACGAGGCGCGTCGAGCACGTGGTGACATGCGCGGCCAACGAATGATGTGGACCCAGCATTTAACTGACAGTGACGGCGAGCCATTGAGCCGAGAAGAAATTCGTGGTCGCGTGATGATTCATCGTGAAGCTGCTCTCGAAAAGCAGTTCGAGAACTTTGACTTAAACCGTGATGGTTACATTACTCAAGACGAAGTGACTGAGTACATGGTCAAGCAAGCACAAGAAAATGCCGAGCGCATGTTCCAGCGCCTTGACCAAGCGGGCACTGGTCGCATTGACCAAGAAACCTTTGTCGAACGTTTTCAGGCAATGGGTCAAGAACGTCGCGTGGAACAGGGTTCGCGTGTGATTCATATGCGTGACCTGAGTGAAGAAGATCGTGAGCGTATTCGTGAAGCTCGCGAGAAAGCCCGCGAAGCCCGTGAATTAGCCGGTGAAAAAGTGCGAGAAATTCGCATTGAACGTCGCCGAGCACAGCAAGAAAATAACGACTAAGCGTGACAATTGATGACAAAAATAGCGGCTCCGGCCGCTATTTTTTTTACCCGATCGGCACTAATCTGTGTCAATCGAGTCGAACGTTTAAACAATAACAACAAGGAATTCGCATGCGGCACTGGATTTTAGCAGTATTAATTGGCCTCGCGACCGCCTTTGGCGGCACTGCCATGGCACAGCAGAGTATCAACTTCGAACAGTTTGACCCAATTTATCAGCCGCTAGAGGAAGCGTTTCGCAATGGCGACCACAAGGCTGCGCAACGGGTGCTGAAGGGCATGGAGCGACAGCATGGTAAAACCGCCGACTTTGAGTTTCTCAGCGGTATCGTCACGCTCTTGCAAATGAATGACGCGGGCGCACTGCGCTTGCCTTTTCTAGCGCGACGGATGCGCAATCATTGGCTACAAGCCGTAGAGTATGATCCGAATCATGAGTTGGCACATTTTAGCTTGGTGCAATATCTCGCCAACGCACCGGGAATCGTCGGCGGTAGTTTGGACGATGCACTCAAACATCGAGACCGTCTGCACGAGCTCGACAGCGAGCACCGCTTTATGGCGGATATCGTCATTGCCATGGTGCAAGAAGATGAAGCTGCCGAGTTAGCAGCGTGGGACGCGCTGTTTGCATCGCAACCGGAGAATGCCCAAATTCGTGTCAACTATGCGGCACAAAAAATCAATCAAGAGCAGTATGAACGTGCGCTCGAACAGCTACAGGCTGCGCTAACACTGGTTGCTGCAAGTGACGACGAAGCGGATACTCTCGTGTTGACGCAGTTACAGTATCAATGGGGTAAGTTAGCCGCAGTATCGGGGCATGAGCTTGACCAAGGCGCCGATTTTCTCGCTGACTTGCTTGCGGAAGACCGCTTACCCGAAGGCATGAGCCAAGGCTGGGTGCAATTTCGCTGGGCTCAGGTCGAGCAGCATCGGCAAAATAACGATCGTGCGCAGCAGCTTTTCAGTGCTGCTGAACAGTTTGCTAGTGACGATGAGAATTTGCGCAAGGCATTAACCGAACAAGGCCGCTGCCAACGCACTTGCTAACGCTTAGGCCGACTCTGTGATTACAGGTTGGCCCGAAAAAATGCGATCACATCGGTGATAAAATCGTCTTGATAAGGCGCCAGTTGATGGTTGGCATGGGAGTATATTGTCAATTCGTGCTGGCGCCCAGCAGCTTCAAGTGCAGCTGCAAATTGTTCGGACTGAGCACGATCCACTTCCCAATCGCGGCCGCCATGAATAAGTAAAATGGGTAGATTGGCCGGAAGTTCATCGGCCCATTGCAGGGCACTACGGGCACGCATTTGTGCCTCACCATCGGTGGCAAAATTAGGAATATAACGACTGGCCGGATGGTGCTCAGCACCCCAATCGTCGACCCACGCATTCAAGTCGCTAATCGTCACTGCAGAAGCAATGGCTTTGAAGGTGTTCGGTTGTGCTTTGGCGGCGAGGAAACTCATCATTGAGCCACGTACGCGGCCGAGCAGGCCAATACGCTGCTCGTCAATGTCGGCAATTTGGGCGGCAACACTCGGCAAAGCTAAAACGTCTAACACGTCAGCGCCACCATATTCGTCGGTGCCATTGGGCATTTGCGGGAACACGCCACCACCGCCACGATACTGACTACCAATGACCATAAAACCGGCTTCGGCCAGCGGCCGCAGTTCGTTCACGAGCTGATCAAAATTCACGGCGCCCGTCGGTCCGTGACCTGCACGATTATAAATAATGACTGGCAGAGGGCCTTCAATGTTGCGTGGAATGAGGGCAAAGCCACCAACATAAACGCCGTCATGCTGATAAACAATCCAGCGACAATTAATGTCGCGCCGCATAGCATTGAACGTCTCTTCGCTTAAACGCTGCTGAAATTGCTCTGCGGTTCGCCCTGGATTGCGTTGCAAGAACTGGGCTTGCATGGCGGCATAGCTGTCATTCGGTGCTGTATAACAGGTTGCATTGTACTCGACGGAAGCTGCCTGAGCATGAGCATTGGCAAACACAGCAATTATGGCGCAAAGCGCATAAATAGTTCGCAACATGGGCGTCCTGTAACAGATTATGAGATACAAAAAGATTTAGGGCTGCGCCCAAAGGAGCAGCTTAACATGCTCAGGCAGTCGCTGCGACATACGGTTTTGTGCGAGTGCAGCGACTTACAAGAAATTTGCTTACTGACTACCGTTGTTAGACTCGGCAGGGATATTCCGCTCGACCTCTTTCATCGGCGGATTGACCCAAATCACACGGTTACTGCCGGCGGCAGCTGACCGCTCAACTTGGTTGACCTTGTCCCAATCAATTTCGGACTTTGCTGCGGTTTGATAACCTCCGGTGCTAGTGCATCCTGCGAGCATCAGAAGCGCGAAACCTCCAATTACACATGCTTTCATAAACACCTCCGCATCAATATTACGATGCACCAATAACTATAGATCAAAATGGCGCTGTTTGCTTTGTAGGCAAATTCATGGTTGCGGACGGTAGGGGATTGGGTTATAACAATTATCATGTACAAAAAATGACTCATTTAGAAAGTCATTATATTTCAGAGGGATATTGAGAAAGTGCTGATGTGCAGGGCAGTGGAAATGCACGTTCGGCAAATGTCCCGCCAGCAAACAAGGAGTTGTTTTAATGCTTAACTACCTAAGTCGAACGTTGCTAATTTCAACGCTTGCCCTCACGTCATTTTCGCTCGCGGCTAATGAAGTTCCCCCATGGCAGCCTGCCAGCCCTCAAGATTACAACGTCGCCGAGCAGTTTTTCCTGCAGCATGACTGTAGGCTCATTTTTCCAGCGGTTTACTTTTACGACCCGCAAAATGAAACTTGGCTAAGTTCAACTGCTGCCACTGAAAAGTTTCCTGACGCTGCGCCGCTTATTCGAGAAAATAACTGCCAAGAGAATATCCCTCGTACGACTGTTGCCGAAACCTTCCAAATCACCATCGATGACAACGCTGAGTTTATTGTCCTTTTCGTTGGACCGCTTGAAGGGATGCTCGGGGTGATGTATCCACCGGGCTCGCCGCAACGCACAGAATTAGATCAGCAATTAGAGTCCCTCGACAGTTATGCACATTACCCGCGCTTTTGGGTCACGCCCCCGATGACAGGTGTCCGTCCCCAATAAACTGAAGAGAAGTCGCAGTGATGCTAGAGATTCCAAGAAAATCGAGTACCTTACAACGGTTACTTTGGCCGACCCTGATTGGTTTAGGTGTGTTTCTCGCCCTCTTTTTTATGTTGCGAGCGTGGCAAGCATTGACCGGAGGGGCGCCACAAAGTGTGGCGACTGCCCAGGTCGAAATGGGCGATGTGACTGCGGCCGTGGCGGGACGGGGTATTTTGCTGCCGCGGCAAAGTTATAGTGTGATGGCGGAAGTTGATGGTGTGATTCAGCAACTCGAGTTGTATCCGGGAACGCGTGTGCAGTCGAGCGATATTATTCTGACGATGCGTAATCCGCTGCTCGAGCGCGAACGTGAGCGCGCGGAACTCGCTGTTCTGGAAGCGACCGCAGCCATGCAGTCA
This sequence comes from Gammaproteobacteria bacterium, assembly GCA_023380515.1. Next base: position 28,413 of record JAMCRH010000317.1, read on the forward strand.
GGGCAGGCACGGCTGGATCGAGAGAGTATTTCACTGGAAAACGAGATTGCGCTTTTGGAAGCGGACATCCGTTTTGCCAAGCAAGAACTTGAAACCCTACAAACCCTGCTGGAACAGCAAATCCTTGCGCGTTTAGACTATTTGCGGGCACAAATTAATTTAGAAAAATCGCAGCTGAGATTCGAACTTGCGCGGCGTAACATGGAGGCGTACGAGCAATCACGGCGTGCTGACGCGAGAGCATATGAATACCGTCTCGAGGAAGCGCAAAAACACTTAGCGATGATCGAGCAAGATATTCGTTACCTGCAAGTGCGCGCCGAAAGCGAAGGGATTTTGAATGAGCTGAGTGAACAAATCGAAGTCGGTAAACCGATTCGGCGGGGCGATATTATTGCTCAGATTACTAATCCCGATAGCTTATACGCGGACGTATTGATTGCGGCTAGTGCAGCAAATCGTGTTGTCCCAGGCCATAAGGTTGAAGTGCAAGTTCGTCAACAACAGGTGATCGGCGAAGTCATTCGCGTCCATCCGAGTATTCAACATGGTCAGGTGCGGGTTGAAGTACTCTTACCTGAACAATTACCGGCTGAAGCACGTGCGAATCTCGATGTTCAAGCGCGTATTATCACAGCTGAGTCGCACCATACGATGCGCGTAAATACACCGCTTGGACTTACCGAACAAAGCTACAGTGGTCACGTGTTTGTCGAGCAAAACAATGGCTTTGTCCGTCGCGACGTCCAATTTGGGGTAATAGGTAGTGACTTTACCGAAATTCTTGAAGGGCTGCGGGTGGGTGAGCGTATTTTACTCGATGTACCAAGCCGTTTGCGTCACCAGGAGTTCATTGAATGGAAGGAGCTAACGCGTGACTGAGTTGATTCGCTTAGAGAAATTGCAGCGCACATTTGCGCAAGGTGAAACGGAGCTGCCGGTACTCAAAGACTTGTCGCTAACCATTCAAGATGGTGAGAGCTTGGCCATTGTTGGCCCATCGGGCAGCGGTAAATCCACCTTGCTGTCTATCCTCGGCTTGCTTGATGACGCCACGGGCGGACACTACTGGCTGCGTGGTGAAGACGTGAATCAGCTTACCCGTCAGCAAAAAAGCTTTGTGCGTAATCGGCATTTGGGTTGGATCTTCCAGAACTTTAACTTAATTGGCGATATGACGGCACTGGAGAATGTTGTGCTACCGATGCGTTATAACAGCGATATTCCGAGCAGTGACTATCAGTCGCGTGCCGAAGCGCTGCTACAACGTGTCGGCTTAGGTCATAAATTGAACGCATTACCTTCTGAATTATCCGGCGGCCAACAACAACGCGTGGCCATCGCTCGCGCCCTAGTCAATAAACCGAGTTTATTGCTTGCCGATGAACCGACAGGTAACTTGGACTCTGGCAGTGGTCAAAGTATCGTTGATTTGTTGCTGGAACTATCCACAGAAGGTGCAACGGTCATCCTCGTCACACACAACCCAGACGTGGCTGAACAGTGTCAGCGAACAATTCATTTGGTCGATGGTGTGATTACTAATGCGAGCCAATAACCCACAATTTTTTCTGACCATGGAGTGGCGGACTTGGCTGGGACAACGCGGCAAGCTGCTGTTTTTACTCGTTGGTTTCGCCCTCATGTGCGCATTGCTAGCACTGTTGCTAAGGCTGGGTGACAAACTCTTCCATGAGCCGCCGGCTTGGGCGAATCCGGGGAGTCATGTCTACACATTCGCACGCGAGCATGCGGATGGTCGTCTGTCGCCAATTCCGAAAATTGCACTTGAACGCATACAAGAAGCCCCCGGTATTCGTGGCCAAACATCCTTTGTGCAGCGAACCATGACGGTTAACTTTCTGGGCCTGCCGGAGGAAGAATTACAAACCCTATTCATTGCCGATAATTTCGCTGCGTTGCTCGGTATCGAAGCGCTGAGCCAGCACCAGCAGGAAGGGGCATGGGTAAGCGCACGTTATTTTCAGGATGCACTGCAAGGTGACGAACAGCGCTTGAACAGCTCGCTGCAACATCGTCGTATCCCACGCCAGATTCCAATTTTAGGGGTATTACCCGCAGAGCTTAATCGCATAGGTGGTATTCAACCCGACATTTGGCTCAGTCAACATTACCTTAGCTACCTGACACCTTTCGTCGCCGAATCCACCACGGCCGTTGAACGCTTTCTGCTCGCAGCGCCAGATCATTACGGTCTACTTGTCGCCGATCAGCCGATGTCTGTGGTTGGCTTGAATGAGTACATTGACCGCCAAGATCTCTCGGTACCGGGAATGAACATGGCCAGTGACGGCTCACAGTTTGTGGTTTATCGTGGAATTAATCTCGATCCACCAGCCAAACAGCGTTTGTTGCAGCAATGGCAACTGCTGCTCGTTGTTATTGTGGCGTTTGTCGTGGTTTTAGCATTGAACACCTTTAGTATGTTTACCAGCCGACTCATTCAACAAGCCAATAGTTATCGGATTCAGCGTGTGCTCGGAGCCAATGTTCCGCACCTGATTGTCGGGCCGCTGCTCGCCAGTGCGATTATGATCCTGGTCGTTGCGTTGCTTTCTTTATTGTTCCTTGCCGGCCTAAATAGTTTCGTGTCAGTGCAAAGTGCTTATTTAGAAAGCGTGGGTAATACGCGCTTAGCTATTCATTTTGGCCAGTGGTTGGCAGCGCTTGGCTTGGTTGCGGTGTTGCTGATTGGCTGCGCTTGTTTGCCCGTATTGCGCTTTAGCCGCCAACCACTATTCGGGCGCCAGACCGGCGAGAGCCGCAGCAAAGGTCAAAAGTGGCTGGCGCAAACGAATCTTGCCAGTCAACTGGTCATCGCACTCATCGCTATTTCGTTTTTAAGTACCTTGGGATATCAACAGTGGCGACTGTTCCAAAGTTATGAATTAAACAGTTCCATTCAAACCTTTTCGGTACGCCAGCTGAGTACAGGGTTTGATTTGACGGCAATATCCACGGGTAACCTTGCGCAGTTGGTGGCAGACGACGTGGCTTTCGAGCTGAGTGAGTTTACCAGTCATTTCACCAACGAGCTGAATGACGACCGCCTCGCAGAGGCCGCTGCTGTGCAGCAGCGTATTGTTAGTGGTAATTATTTCAATAAGCTTGGTGTGCCTTTAATCGAGGGTGAAACGGACTGGCAGCAAGGGTTGGTGATTAACCAAACTTTGGCACGCCTGCTGCGCTACAACACATCGACGCCTTTAATCGGTAGTTCATTAAATTTGGGGATGCTCGGTTCTATACCGATTGTTGGGATCGTCGCTGATCTGCCGCATCAAGGGTTTAGCCAGACGTCTACTCCGGCGTTTTACCTGCATTTCACTTCTGCAGGGTTATTCACGCAAAGTGCAAGACAACTTGAGCTTTATTATCATGCAGCCGATGCGGCACGGATCCGGCCAGCGTTGCAGGTCTGGTTCGAGGACACGACTATGCAGCCGCATTTTTCAACCGAGCGGCATCTTGCCAGTGTCGTTGCCGAACGTGATCGCACAAGTCGAGCGCTATTGCTGTTTTGCGCAGTGATGATTGCCTTAGTGGTAAGCCTCGTGTTTACCAGCTTGCGTTACCAGATTCGCAATCGTATGGTATTAGAACGTCAAGAGTATGGCGTTCTGATGGCTCTCGGCGCTCCAGATTGGCGACTATTCCTCAGAGCAGCCGCGCAAGCTTTATTCGCGTTAGCCGTAGCAATCCCATTTGGTTTAATATTGCTCAGCTGGCTTCTTCAGGATACGGGCTGGTTGTCTGCGTTTGAACTAACCTTCTCAGCACCATTGTTTATGTTTGGTCTTCTGTTGCTGTGCTTACTCACGTTTGTCGCCGCACAACTACCGGTGTGGCAACTCACACGACAACCGATATTTTCATTGCTACGGACGTATTAAATCGTGGCCTTATCGTTATCCAGCTAAGGAATTTTTTTGGAAAAATCAGGACTGGTATTCATCATTATTTTGAGTTTGGTGGTCGGCGTTTATGTTTTGTCTAACGTGGATGAAGACGAGCGATCCTCGCCTGTACCATTGAATAACTCGATTCAAACGAATGGCTCAATGAATGAAGGCGATTCACAAGGGTTAAATACGGGTTCAATGGCAAATAACGAAACAATTGGTCGTGATCAGCAGTTGATTACAGCACCAGATAGCGACCTTATCCAATCGTTCTCTCGAAACAATGAGGCTTTTAAAGCAGAAAAATATGACTCGCTTATACATTCAGCGGATTTTATGTCGAAAGCATACGAGTTTATGAGCGCTGATACGACAAGCGAAAGCGTTAATAACCAAATGTACCTTTATAACAGCTTTCGTGAATCGATCGCGACGACTCCAGAATTCTCAAGTTTGTCTCTGGAAATGGCAGAGTGTGATGTCGATCTGTGTTTGGTCTCTGTATCAGGCGTAGAGCAACTATCAGACGATGACAGAATGCAGTTACAACGTGAATTGCTTTTTAATAGACAAGGACTGTCGAAAGTCGCGGCACAGGGTGTCGGCGGAACGTTTGGAGTATTTGAAGACGATGATGGACGGACCTACTTTCGAATAATATACGTGACCAATTCTAGATTCTCAGGAGTTAATTAAAAGAACACCTGAGAACTTAACGGTGGATGAGTACTGCAATCCACTTAACTAACCTCTCTACAAACCCTGTCAGCGATCGCTGAAATCGATGGTCGATAGGCGTGCTTTGTCGCCGACTCAGGTAGACTACATTTTTTTGCGGCATCGGCGGGTGTGCAGTGAATAAGTCGCAAATCATCATCCAAATTATTGGAGGTTTACATATTGTAAACTCACGTTACCCCTGATATAGTTTACCAGTAGTAAACTGAGTTAAGGATGCACGTTATTTCACGAAAGCCATTTGCTGATGCAATTAAAAAATTTCCGAACCATGCAGTAGCGATTGAGAGTACATACAATGTGCTAAGGCGCGGTGATTTTAAAAGCCCGACGGAACTCAAATCTGTATTTAATTCTTTGGATAACTTTAAGTACAAGGACAAGTGGTGGATTATCGATATAGGTGGCAATAATTTGAGGTTACTTGCCTTCATCGAATTCAGGCACAATCGGATTTACGTAAAACATATCCTTACCCACAGCGAGTACGATGCGCTTTGTAAAAAGTATCGAAAATAGGAGGCTTAAATGTTAGTTGTCGCTGAAGTATCCAAGCTGGCAGAAACAATTATGTCGAATGTGCCGCTACTGGCAGGAATTAGCAACGATCAAGAGTATGAGAAGGCACTTGAGCTAATTGAGGAGCTCTTGGATAACTATGACGCTAACCTCGTCGTGATTGAAGCGCTAAGCAATGTTATTGAGCGCTATGAGGACGAGTCTCTCAGATTTGAGACATTCAATCTCCGTCAGGCAGGGCTAGACCCAGCTGTCGAAACGCTGAAAGTCTTAATGGACCAAAACGGCCTGAACACAACTGATTTTGAAAACGAAATCGGTAAAAAGAGCATGGTTTCACAGGTGTTAACAGGCAAGAAGAATCTCACAAGAGCCCACATTAGCAAGCTAGCTGATCGTTTTGGCGTAGCTCCGGCAATATTTTTCTGAATTCAAGCAATCTACTTTACTGCCGTCCTCGAGAATCTGCTTTTATTGCAAGCCAACAAGATGCCCCGGTTACTAACCCTGTCAGCGATCGCTGAAATCCATTGTTGTTAAGCGTGCTTTGTCGCGGACTCAGGTAGACTGTTTGTTTTGCAGGATGCAGAGAGGTTGCGATGGGATTAGCAGTGGTGCGGACGCGAGCGCAGTTAGGGATGGAAGCGCCGGCGGTACGGGTTGAAGTGAATGTGGGTAAACGCGGTGTGCCAACCTTTCAGATTATTGGCATGCCGGAGACGACGGTACGGGAAGCGCGTGACCGAGTAAAAACTGCGATTCTCAACAGTGAATTTGACTTTCCGATCGCCAAAATTGTGGTCAATTTATCGCCCGCCGAGTTGCCGAAGCAGGGTGCACGATTTGATTTGGCAATCGCTCTTGGCATTTTGGTTGCCAGCGAGCAACTCGATGACCAACAGTTGGACGAACTTGAAGTCTATGGCGAGCTTGCGCTCGATGGTGCGGTACGCAACATGAGTGGAGCGTTACCGTCGTTGCTTGCCTGTCAACAAGCAGGACGACGCGCACTGATTCCCAAGGGCAATGAGTCCGAAGCGGGTTTACTTCGCCAACCGGTGGCTTACACCGTGCCCTCTTTAAAGGTTGCTGCCGAGCACTTGGGCGGACAACGCCGGTTGGATGTTGTGCAGCCAACCAAGCTAGCGGTCGCCCCAGTGTTAACGGGTGATATTGCCGACGTGCATGGTCAAGAGCAAGCCAAGCGGGCACTGCTACTTGCCGCAGCGGGTGGGCATCATGTTTTGTTTGTTGGGCCGCCGGGAACGGGTAAAACGATGTTGGCACAGCGTTTACTCGGTTTGATGCCGCCGCTTGAGGAGGCAGCGGCACTTGAAGTTGCTGCCATCGAGTCATTGGCTGGTATTCCTTTTTCCCCCGAACGTTGGCGTCAGCGTCCCTTTCGCGCTCCTCATCATTCGTGTTCTGCGGCGGCATTGGTGGGTGGTGGCTCTGTCAATTCCCACAATAAATGCTAAATTCCCACAATAAGCGCTAACAAATTATTTTAAACGAGCAAGTCTGCAAGTCCTGTAAATTAAGTACTTTGAGAGCATCATCAAGCAAGAGATGCGTTTTAGAATAGTTGAAATTCAAGTGGAATGTCTAAACCTGGTTCTTTAGAAGAGCTTTCTAGAAATCCGATTTTGCAAATATTGGTATTGACTGTTCAATTTTTAGTAGTGAAAGTTGCGTTCGGATTTAATACGCCACAACAGCGTTCCATTGTTTACGGGGTTAATTTGTATTGATTTCTGCTATCCCAAGAATGTTTAAAGTCCACTTCTTTCATACGCGTTAAAATTTTTCCAGATGCACTTGAGTGGGGATATCGAGATAGTCATACAAAGCTGTAGCTTTTAAAGCCAATCGTCTATCACTGGTATAAAATCTCTCGCAAAAAGAAGCAAAACCTACATGAGAACCATCACTGCTACTAGCGATTAGTCTGTTTTCATTAGTCAGAGATTGGTCAGGATGGTACCCAATCCAGTTCAACATCGTGTACCCTCTGACCAGTTGATTATACTGTGCTTGCGACCAAGTGAATTGTTCAGACAAGTTTGTATCTAATTGAAAGAAAGCCTCCAAGGAGCTTTGTTTTTCGAGCTCCGGTTGCCTCGAAACTAGGTAGGCCCATAACTTCTCAATAGCATGAACGTCTCCAACGTCGTTTGCTTGTCCTTTATCAGTACCGAAATGACGTCTGAACTCATTTATTGGGGCGTCGGCTTCTGGAAACGATAACGACAGACTCTTGGTGCTTTTTGCTATGAAACCCAACAACTCACTGCTTGGGTCGTGTGGAAGCTCTGCGTCCTTCAGAACTTGTGCAAACCATGATTGGAACTTTTCATTGTGAGAATTAGCTGTCGCCACATCGCTTGCGCCATGGTACAAGGCACTCAAACCTTGGAAATATTCTCGCAAAGGTAACGTATGATGTCGGGAACGTTCCCATTCGTCATAGAAAGTATTTGGATTTATGCGCCACCAGTTTAGAGTCCAGTTCTGATCAAATTCGAGAACTACTGGATTGTAATCTTCGATTGCTTTGAGAAAACGCTCAGCATTCGCAGAACGGTGAAATTCTTCAAGGCTTTCATAGGATAAGGAAAGGCTAATTCCTTCATCTTTAAAAGCGTCAAGATCAAAATGGCATCTACCTTTTGTGATGGCATCTAGGATGTTTTGATCGGCGTAGAAGAGTCTAGGTCCATTGTTCTTCATTATCCGTCCTATTCTTACTGTGAGACTGGCCAAGTATGCCACTGCAAGCCAACTCTTTAGGCGCATAAGTCCGCTCGATTGAGTACTCTTGAGGGTAGCCCAAGTCTGGCGCTTGAGTCAAAAGAATTGATGATACTCATTTTGTGCAGGAAACTTAATTAAAAATCAAAGGTACATGGATAAGCGTCTTCTATGTTGTTGACGAACTAGGATGAGAGATAACGACAGTTTGTTTACAGAGTGAAGTAAAGAATGGAAACCATTTAATACAATTTAACGGTAACAAGATGCAGTAGAGAATGTCTACACTTTGTGGTTGACATTTTGCGCTTCTATGGTATTATGGAAAATGATGGATCAAATAATAACAATAGCAAAACTTGCACATAGAAATGAAATTGGAGAATTAGTCATGTTAACGCCCTTAGGAAAAGAGATAAGAAAACGTCGTATCGATGTTGGCATTTCTTTAAGAGGTATGGCTGAAAAAATGGGAGTCAGTGCTGCTTATGTTTCTGCATTGGAGACAGGTAAGAAGAAAGCAGCTGAATCTATGTTGATACAGATAGCAGATGCTCTTGAAGATAATGATGGAAGCTTTTTAGAAG
>JAMCRH010000318.1 GCA_023380515.1 Gammaproteobacteria bacterium
ATTTTGATCTGCTGATTGTTGCGCTGGTGAGCAAGCTGCTAGGCCTAAAGCCAAAGCAATACTTGCGGCAACTAGTGTTACCTTTTTCATAGGGATCCCGCCTGATTTTAACGTTTAGGTAGTTGTTAAAAGATTGTACAAACGGGAACTAGTGTAAGACTTTGTTAGCGATTTGGCAAAGCTCACAGCCGCCTCTGACCCGAGCTTTACCGCAAATTACAGCATGTGGCCGAATTTCTTACTCTTGGTCGCTAAATAATACTCGTTGTGCGGCGTTCCTTCGGTGATATGAGGCAAACGTTCAACGACGTTCACGCCACAATCGGCAAGCTTTTCGAGTTTTTTCGGGTTATTGGTCATCAGTCGCAGCGACTGGACTCCGAGTTTGGCCAACATGCCGGCGGCGATATCGTACTCGCGAGCGTCTGGTGCAAAACCAAGAATTTCATTCGCTTCAACTGTGTCGAGGCCTTTGTCTTGCTCGGCGTAGGCGCGAATTTTGTTGATTAGACCAATGCCGCGCCCTTCTTGGCGCAAATAGATAATGACACCACGCCCAGCATCGGCGATTTTCGCCATTGCAGCCTCGAGTTGCGGACCACAGTCACAGCGTTGGCTATACAGTGCATCACCCGTTAGACATTCAGAATGAACTCGCGCCAATACAGGCTCTGCGGTCGTTACATCGCCAAGAACCAGAGCAACGTGCTCTTTCCCTTTTGGGTCTTCAAACCCAACCAATTTAAACTCTGCAAACTTGGTCGGTAAACGCGTTTCTGCGGCAATTTTCATTTCGGCAATGTTGGTCATGCTGACTACCACTCTTAATCAACCTGGGTGAGCGCGAATTATACCAGTGTTAGGACCAAATTGCCGCATGCCTGGGCGGGGAAAAATCGATAGCTGTATTCGTGAAAAGAATTCGAAGTAGGCAAATTCAAATCGCTAAAAACGAAAACGCACTCATTTGAGTGCGTTTCAGCGAATTCATTAACGAGTCTTTAGTTGCTGCGTGCTGTTAGTTGCTGCGTGGCAGAGGCGCCATGCCCGAACCTAAGACCTGGTCGAAAAACTCACCATTGCGGCGACGCTCTTCTTCGAGCTGGGCACGAGTTACACAACGTGTCGTCCGCATGTGTGAACCAGTCTGACGTTCTGAGCGGCAAATAACCTGCTGCGAGTCATCACCCATCACTAAGGCTTGTAAGCGCTCGTGCAAATTGAACAAACGCTGTCTTTCATCCGAGTTCATTTGCTCAACATCGGTACGGTTGCCAATCAGTGCCCGCAGGTTGTCTTGAATATTATTGAACTGGTTTAACTCACGTGCGGTCAGCTGACGTGGTTCGCCGTCTTGAATCGAGTTATGCAAGTTGTCGAGAAACTCAACGTATTCTGGAATTGACACCTGCTGCGGCTGTGCCGTGACCGTGTTGCTTGCCGTAGTGCTGGAGCCTGAGCTTGCACAGCCACTCATGAAAGCGACGCAAACAGCCGCGGTTGCTAATAATTTGATTAATTTCATGGATACATCCCCCTTGTAAGGTCGACACCTTAACAACCCATTAACAAGCTCACAACGGCTAGTGACATTTTGTTACAAATTAACTGCCGAACTGCTCGGGTTTTCAGCTGAAATGCAGGTTACAAGGTCAGACGTTGGCCGAGAGCACCCGCAACAGGCAACAAAAAACCCACCGCTCTAAAATGAGTCGGTGGGTTTTAGAGCAACGCTTAGGTTTTTAGAACAACACTAGGTTTCTAGCGAACCTACAGCTTGCTTATTTTTTCTTCGCTTTTTTGTTTGGCAGATCCGTAATTGAACCCTCCATCACTTCCGCAGCTAAACCAACTGATTCATGCAGCGTTGGGTGAGCGTGAACGGTTAATGCGATATCTTCCGCATCAGCACCCATTTCCACGGCCAAACAGATTTCACCAAGCAATTCACCCGCATGAGCACCGACCATCGCACCACCAAGAATACGGTGTGTTTCTTTGTCGAAAATCAGCTTGGTAAAGCCGTCGGTTGCGCCTGACGCGATTGCACGGCCAGAAGCAGACCATGGGAACACTGCGGTTTCAATCGCAATGCCTTGCTCTTTTGCTTCTTTTTCAGTTAAACCAGCCCATGCAACCTCTGGGTCAGTGTAAGCAATTGAAGGAATAACTTTCGGGTCGAAGTAATGTTTCTTACCTGAGATCACTTCAGCTGCAACGTGACCTTCATGGACGGCTTTGTGTGCCAACATTGGCTGACCAACGATATCACCGATAGCGAAGATGTTGTCGACATTGGTACGCATTTGTTTGTCAACTTCAATGAAGCCACGGTCGGTTACCTTGACACCAGCCTTGTCAGCGCCAACTTTTTTACCGTTTGGCGTGCGGCCAACAGCCACTAAGACAGCGTCATATTTAACTGGCTTCTCTGGTGCATTCTTGCCTTCAAAAGTCACTTCGATGCCGTCTTTCTTGGCTTCAACTTTAGTGACCTTGGTTTCCAGCATAATGTTGTCGAACTTCGACTTCATCGATTTGGTGAAAACTTTGATTAAGTCTTTGTCGGCAGCTGGGATTAACTGGAAAAGAAGCAAAAGAGCAAGGAGCTTTGAACCCAATGCGCTATACACACAGCCCATTTCGAGACCGATAATACCGCCACCTAAGATCAACATCTTCTTCGGTACGAATGGCAGTTCTAATGCATCGGTTGAGTCCCAGATACGCTCGTCGTCATGTGGAATGAATGGCAATTCAACCGGCTGTGAACCCGCTGCGATAATTGCGTTTTCAAACTTGATTACGGTTTCTTCGTCACCAGTAACTTTTAATTCGTTTGCGCCAGTGAACTCACCTTTTCCAGTGACAACTTTAACTTTACGCATTTTCGACATTTGGCCTAAACCGCCAGTTAACTGACCGATAACTTTTTCTTTGTGCGCACGA
>JAMCRH010000319.1:0-1097 GCA_023380515.1 Gammaproteobacteria bacterium
CGTATGGAAAAAATTGAGTGGGGACCAAACTGGGAAGAGATTCTCGGTACTGAGTTTGAAAAGCGTAAGAAAGACAAAAACTTTGACGAAGTGGTGCAAAAAGACATTTATGGTCAATTTGAAAAGACCTTCATGATGTATTTGCCGCGCCTTTGTGAGCATTGCTTGAACCCCACTTGTGTGGCGTCATGCCCCTCAGGCGCCATCTACAAGCGCGAAGAAGACGGTATTGTTCTTATTGATCAGGATAAGTGTCGTGGTTGGCGCATGTGTGTCTCCGGTTGTCCGTACAAGAAGATTTACTACAACTGGAAAAGCGGCAAGTCGGAAAAATGTACGTTTTGTTATCCGCGCATTGAAGCAGGGCAACCTACAACCTGCTCAGAAACCTGTGTGGGTCGTATCCGCTATTTAGGTGTGTTGCTTTATGACGCCGACAAAATACAAGCTGCTGCGAGCACACCAAATGAAAAAGACCTGTATCAGGCACAATTGGACATCTTCCTCGACCCCTTTGACCCGGATGTTCAGGAAGCGGCGCGCAAAGAAGGCATTTCGGAAAACTGGCTGAAAGCCGCGCAGCGTTCACCGGTGTATATGATGGCCATGGAATGGAAGGTGGCGCTACCACTTCATCCTGAATATCGCACCTTACCAATGGTTTGGTATGTGCCACCGCTTTCACCTATTCAAACTGCTGTAGAGGCAGGGCATGTAGGCATGAACGGTGAAATTCCAGACTTGAAGTCACTACGCATTCCATTGCGTTACTTAGCCAATATGTTGACTGCCGGTGATGAAGCGCCTGTTGTACGAGCGCTCGAGCGCATGATTGCGATGCGGGCATTCAAACGCTCTCAGCAGGTTGACGGTGTCGAGGACGTTGAAGTGCTGAAGCAGGTTGGCATGAATCCGAATCAGGTGGAAGAAATGTACCGCTATATGGCGCTAGCGAACTATGAAGATCGTTTCGTGATTCCAACCAGTGCCAGAGCGTACGCAGAAAACGCTTACGATCTTAAGGGTGAATGCGGATTCAGTTTTGGTAACGGGTGTAGCGGTGGCGACAGCAAACTGAATATCTTTGGTGGTAAAAC
>JAMCRH010000319.1:1107-3300 GCA_023380515.1 Gammaproteobacteria bacterium
ATTTTTCCGACTTGCCGCTTTTCCAGTTGAAGTTAAATACTAGGTGGGGATTGTGATGGATGTTATTCGAGTTATATCGCTGTTGCTAGACTACCCTACAGAGGAGCTGGTTGCAGCCAAAGGCGAGTTGAAAGCTATCGTGGAAGCAGCGCCTTTAGAGCAAACAACGAAGCGTGCTTTCTTGCAGTTTATTGACCGTCGTTGTGACGGCGATTTAATGGAATGGCAACAAGCTTATGATGGCTTGTTTGAACGAGGCAGAGCATTGTCTTTGTTGCTTTTCGAGCATGTGCATGGGGAGTCTAGAGATCGCGGTCAAGCCATGGTGGATCTCATGGCGGAATACAGAGAAGCGGGACTGGATATCGGGGTTCGTGAACTACCCGATTATATCCCACTTTATTTGGAATTCTTGAGTACCCAAGGCGAGGAGAATTTGCGCATAGGCTTAGCTGAAGTCGCACATATTCTCGCGGTACTTTGTGCACGCCTAGAGCGAAGAGAGAGTGATTACGCGGTGCTCTTTACCACGCTGATTGAAATGTCCGCGACCGAGGTGGATATGTCCGCCGTTCACGAGCAAATTAAAAGTGAAAAGCGTGACGACAGTAAAGAAGCCATGGACAAAGTATGGGAAGAGGAAATGGTAACGTTCGGCCCAGACAGCAGTGGTGATGGCTGTGGAACGGGAACCAGTAAGCCGACGCCAGAGCAAAGCCGACAAGACCATGTACCTATTAACTGGGCGAATGCAAGCGATGCTGCGAAGCCCACAGCAACACGAGGAGTTTGACCATGAATTTTATGGATATGCTGCTGTACGGAATCTATCCGTACATTGTCTCGGTAGTATTTTTCCTCGGTTGTGCCATTCGTTATGACCGGGAGCAGTACACTTGGAAAGCGCAGTCGAGCCAAATGCTAAGTAGTAAAGGTTTCCGCTGGGCGAGTAACTTCTTCCATATCGGGATCATTATGATCTTCTTTGGCCACTTTGCAGGGTTGTTTTTGCCTTGGGAAGTTTGGGAGTTCCTCGGGGTTTCATTACAGGCGAAACAAGTCATCGCAATTGGTGTGGGTGGTTTATTTGGCGTGCTGTGCTTCCTAGGGCTAACCTTCTTGGTGTGGCGCCGCTTGTTCAACCCTCGTGTACGAGCGTCAAGTAGCGCTATGGATACGGCCATTCTGTTGCTGTTGTACTGGCAGCTTATTCTAGGCTTGCTCACGCTACCTGTGTCGACAGGGCACATGGACGGTCAAGCAATGAAAGACTTGATGAGTTGGTCGCGTTATTTGTTGACCTTCCGTCCAGGGCAGGCTGTGGAGTTCATCAGCGACGTACATTGGATTTACAAAGCGCATGTGTTCTGGGGTATTACAATCTTTCTATTATTCCCCTTCAGTCGATTGGTCCACATTTGGAGCGTACCTATCGAATACTTTACCCGTAGCTATCAAATCGTTCGTCGTCGATTCAAGCGCGAAATCTAAGTGTTGGAAGGCTTGAGGGGCTTAGCCCCTCGAGTCTAAGTGGAGTGAATATGATTGAAGTTAATGATGCGGTCATTGCAGAGAGCACGCTTTTTGCCGAAGCTCAATACCACCCTGCCTCCTCGCAGGAAGAAGCATTAGCAAAAGCCAGTGAAGCATTGATTATTGGTGAGTTGTTTAAGCAGCGCGCACAAGCCCTTGGTATTGCTGTGCAGCCAGAGAATGAAAGTGCTGGCGAGGATGATTATCTCGAACAGTTGATAGAGCGAGAAGTGTATATCCCGACTGCCGACGAAGACGCATGTCGCCAATATTACGACAGTAATCGAGAGCGCTTTATGAGTGCACCACTGCTTGAGATTCGCCATATTCTGGTGGCAGCAGCTCCAGACGATGATCAGGAGCGGGTGGAAGCACAAACCATAGCGGAGGAGTTAGTGAAGCAGCTGCAGAGAGGGGAATCCTTCTCTGAACTGGCGCAAAAATACTCTCGCTGCCCATCAGCCAATACAGGGGGAAGCTTGGGCCAGATTAGTAAGGGGCAAACCGTTCCTGAATTTGAGCGACATATTTTCCGCGCTGCGGAGGGCTTAATGCCCGACCCGATTGAAACCCGCTATGGTTTTCATGTGGTAAATGTCGATCGTCATGTGCAGGGCGAACAACTCCCTTTTGAAGCCGTGCAACAGCGTATTGAGGAAT
>JAMCRH010000320.1 GCA_023380515.1 Gammaproteobacteria bacterium
AGTGGTGTTTTTGCCTATTAATTTGCACAAGTCGGCGCGCGTTCAAGAGGTCACCGAAGCGCTTTATACTGAACTGAAAGCCGCAGGTGTCGAAGTTCTGTTTGATGACCGCAAAGAGCGTCCGGGTGTCATGTTTGCGGATATGGAATTGATCGGTATTCCGCATACGATCGTCATTGGCGAGCGTAACCTCGACGAACAAGCTGTTGAATACAAGAATCGCCGCACTGGCGAAAAAGAAAAACTCGCGATTGCCGACGTTGTCAGCTTTATCCAAAACGTCAAGTAATCGTCGCAAGATACAGAAAAGCGAGCCCCTGATTGCAGTGGCTCGCTTTTTTTTACAACCATTTCGTCGTCGACGAATACGCAGATCGGCACTAACTAGCGGTCTTCACCCGCGAGTGGATCAACATAGTGCAAGTGCATGTCCCACGGAAAGTGAATCCAAGTCGATTGCTCAACTTCACCTTCATACTCGTCCACCAGTGGCATGCCCTCTGGTTTCGCGTACACAGTGATAAACTTGGCTTTCGGTAAGCGTTTGCGTAAGAACCGCAAGGTATTCCCGGTATCGACCAAGTCATCAACGACTAAGAAGCCTTCGCCGTCGCTAGTTGATGTCAATTCGTTTAATAGCTCAGGCTCGGCCGATTGGGATTGATGGGCATAACTACGCACACAGGCGCTCTCCACCAAGCGAATATTCAGCTCGCGAGCAATAATTGCGCCCGGTACTAATCCACCCCGACTCACCGCGATAATACCGCGCCATTGTTCAGCCGGTAATTGCCGTCGCGCTAATTCTCGCGTCGCCCGATGCAACTCTTCCCATGACACGAAGTATTCCTGATGATCATGCAATCCCATGCTTGCTCCTTTTATGCTAGCATTCAATTCTCGATTGCAACTGAGTATAACACCAAGCCAGTGCTATTTTTTGATTGGAAACAAATAGGAAAAAAAATAATATGCCAACCGCAATAATTATCGACAGCAAGGGTGGTCAATATGAGATTGACGTGGAAGTGGGGCAAAATCTCATGGAAGCCGCAACCGATCAGGGAATTGATGGCATTATTGGTGAGTGTGGTGGTGTGATGTCATGCGCGACCTGTCATGTGTATGTCGCACCAGAGTGGTTCGATAAACTTCCACCTGTTGGTGACATTGAAGAAAGCATGTTAGATGTTGCTCGCGACCCACAAGACAACAGCCGCTTAAGCTGTCAAATTGACATGACAGCGGAACTGGACGGCATTGTTGTGCATTTGCCGGTGAGTCAATTTTAACCGGTCGTAGTGGCCTAGATAGCTGTAATCGCCATCAGAGTTCGGTCGTGATACCCGGTCACGACCGGAATAAAACCACTCAATTCTTGATCTAACGCCGCGTCACCCGTATCAACTCGCAGCGGTCGCCCATCCAACTGTTGCAGCTTTTTCTTACTCGCCACAACCATCATGTGCTCACGACCAACCGCCCGAATCACTCGCGGAGTCAGTTGCTGATTACCACGACCAAAGACGTGGCCTTGGCCACCAATTAACGTCACAACTAAGTAAACCGGCTGCTCCGCAGCCTGCGCTTGAGCGACGAGTTGTTCGAGTTCAGCACCGGTGACATCACTCGCAACGAGCGCCTGATTACGAATCACGTCAACGCCGAGTAAGGTATTGGCTAAATTCAATTCCTGCATGATAAATTCGACTGTGGAGCCTGAGCCCATAATGTACCATGCATCGTCTTCCATACTTTCGATGACATCGGCGGCAATATCCGTCAAAATGAGTTCGTCAGACTCTTTGCCACCAATTTTCACTGCTTGCAAGTATTCAAGTTCGCCAGGAACCTGCATTTCGCCGTAACGCCGAGCGCGCACTGTCCCGGCTCTAAACGCGGTTTCATCAATATCCATGACATCCGCAGCCCGCAACGTTGTGAGTTGTCCGCTGACGAGTTGCTCGAGTACTTTTCCTGCAGCAACAGGCGTTATGGCATAGACACCCGAGTGAATTTTGACACCCGCGGGAATCCCCAATACCGGCAAATCCGGTTGCCCTTGTTCACTATTCAACGCTCGACAGACGTCGCGTGCGGTGCCATCACCACCGGCAAAAATAAGTAAGTCTGGTTGCGCAGTTAACAGAGCTTGGACTGCCCGTTCGGTATCCTCAGACTCAGTTTGGCTGTGTGGAGGACGATAAAGCACGTCGTGGTCGAATCCAAAGGCCACAAGTAAATCTGCGCCCATAGCCCCTGCGGCGGTAACAAAACGAACTCGATCACGATACGGCTGTAACAGCGTCAAGGCATCTGCAACCCGTTGATTGGCTTTTGGCACTGCACCACGAGCAAGTGCCTGTTGACGAGTCTCAGCGCCATCACTACCTTTCAATGCCACAGCGCCACCAATCCCTGCATAAGGGTTAATAACCAAGGCT
This sequence comes from Gammaproteobacteria bacterium, assembly GCA_023380515.1. The sequence continues at coordinate 2,445 of JAMCRH010000320.1, forward strand.
AAAGTATAAACAGTGGTGGTCATTACAGCTCCTGTAAACGGTGTTGTTCGCGGGCTAACATGGCAGCGCCAGCGGCTTGAAATGATGCGGTACTTGGTAATGGTCGCTGATAATAAGCACAAAGTCGCTCGGCAAATCGCCAAGCTCGGGGCGGCCAACCACATTCGCAGCGCTCAAGGGCGCGAGCCAGTACCTGCTCGGCAAACTTCAGGCGATTCGGTGGTTCAGTTCCAGCCAAGTTATCGACGCTAATTTCAAACTCAATTCCAGCAGCCAAACTCAGTAACCATTCGACGGCTTGTGGCGTGATCTCCACGGCTTCGAACGCAGATTGTTGGGCTGCATTACGACCATCCGGTGCATACCAGTAGCCAAAATCAGGCAGCTGTCGCCGGACCTTTCCGGCCACACACCAGTGTGCCACCTCATGCAAGGCCGACCGAGCAAAGCCATGGGCAAAAATAACTCGGTGATAAGGTTCTTCCTGCGCATCGGAACAGGTGGCAGGCAAATAAATGGGTTCAGCAAAACCAGCGCGAAGACCATCAACGAGTATGGTGCGCTCACTTTGCTGAAACTCACTATTAAACAGGCGGATCAATTGATCCGCCTGATGGTTTGGAGTCGTTTCTGCTGCCGCTTGTGTCACATTAGCGGCAAGCACAGTTATTACTCATAATGTTGATACTCTAGCCCTTCTTGCCACCAACTCGGTGCTGGTGCGCCTTTCAAGAAATGGTCAAAAAACTCAAGCATTTTAATGCTGTAATCGATTTTATTGGCGAAGCGCTGGAGATGATGCGGCTCACCTTCATACTGCAGCATCACAACCGGTTTATCCAAACGTCGCAGGGCTAAATAATACTCGATCCCCTGTTCCCATGGAACCGCTTCGTCTTTGTCACCAAACTGAATTAACATCGGCGTATTAATGCGGTCCGCGACAAATACCGGCGAGTTGAGTAGATAAGGTTCGAGATTATCAAACATACTCTCGCCAATTCGACTTTGCCCCGTTTCGTACTGGAACTGCCGCGCTAAACCGGTACCCCAGCGAATACCACTATAAGCACTGGTCATGTTCGACACAGGTGCACCTGACACCACGGCAGTAAAGATATCAGTTTCAGCGACCAGGAATGCCGCTTGATAACCAGACCAGCTATGCCCGTGTAAACCAATGGCGTTCGGGTCGGCGACACCTAACTCGATAATTTTTTCAATCGCTGGCACTAACGACTCAGTCGCGCTTGGACCTGGCGCACCGATACGGAAATGCACGTCTGGTAAAAACACGACATAGTCCTGGCCTAAATAGAACGGAAAGTTTGGCCGGTGGTTTACACGCATTTGGTTCCACTGATATAAGCGCTGCGAGAATTTCTCGTAGAAATAGACCATAACCGGGTAGCGTTTATTTGGGTCGTAGTTATCGGGCTTAATTAAGACACCTTGAAGTGGCTCGCCACGAGTTGACTCCCATTCCACGAGCTCAGCATGACCCCACACAAACGCATCGCGTTGCGGATTTACATCCGTCAAGCGTTGGCGACTGGAGAAGTCGCGTGGAGCGAGCCATAAGTCTGGGAATTGACGGAAGTCTTGCTCGGTAAACAATATGCGCTGATGGTCATCACTGTGCGCTACCAGAGTGTAGGTTTTCTGGTCTTCAATTAATGGTACTAGGAGCGCTTGCTGGCCTTGATTCAGTTGCGAAGTTTGGACGTCAAGCTGATAAAAACCAGAGTGCTTCAGCTGCTCATGGTACATGCGAACCAAGACCGGCTGTGTCGCATCAATGCTCCGTTGCTCGCCGAACATCGCGATGCGGAACTGTTGATTTTGCTCACGGCCAATACGTGTCAGATTCGTTGCTTCGTTGGCGACAGTAACTTGCCAAATATCGAAGCGGTCATATATCCAGAATGCGCTGCTATCAGCTAACCAACCTGCAAAACCATAGGGGCTTGGATCCGCAGGTCGGTCATTCTCTTCATCAACCCACGAGACCGGAACATCCGTTGCCAGGGTTTGAATCTGGCCACTGGCAGCATCAAATAATTGAATTTGGCTGTTCGCCATAAAGACCACGTATTGTCCGTTGGGCGCCATTAAACCGCGCTGACTTGAGGTTAAACGCTCTGCGATCTGCTGACGTTCACCACTACTCAAATCAACGTAGTACAAGTCGTGATAGAAACCATCCCACGTGCGATCCCGCAAGTGTGGCTCTTGGTTAGACACCATCACCCCGACAGGGTTATCACTGATCATCACATTTTCATGCACGCTATCGCTCAAAGCGACTAAGGTTTGCTCGGCGATATGCAACACGGACGTCGCTGTTGCGCGCTGACGTTGGTTATGAGTTTGCCGCTGTTGCGGCATAATCATTCCGTCATCGCCGTGCCAGACTTGCAAGCGACGATCGTCTAACAAACGATCGAGGTCATATAGATCCGCCATACTTTCCGGCTGCGGGCGTGATGGCACTTTTTCTGCTGGGGTCGGTCGGTGACCGATGAACAGCCGGGCATTGTCATCACTCCAACGCACTGGGCTATGTTCGGACAAGATCATTCCCCGACGGTTGGTGTTCACTTCCGCCACGCCTTGTCCTGCTTGCCACAACCATAATGCCTGTGGGGTTTCCTGCAAATTACTGTCGAGGTCAGCAACTAAAAACGCTAACGCTTCGCCGTTTGGCGCAAAGGTCAATTTACTGACGACTTTTTTCGCCGTTTGCAACAAGGTGCTGCCACTGTGATTTGCGAGGTTATACAACACGACGGCATGTTCAGTTTGTGCTTTGCTGTTCTTATCCGTAGTCGCATCCGCGTCGTTGTTACTCTCATCGCTGTTCGTATCGCCATTCGCAATTTCTCGGACAACATGCAGTGCCAAGCGCGAGCCTTCATCCGCAGCAACCACATCGACCAAATTATGAATCAGTGTTTGCTCACCCGAATTTAAGTCAATCAAGCGCAATAAGGAGCCGTGCTCACTGCCATTTTCTTTGGCATAGGTATCGTTATGCACCACATAGAGAACTTGGCCATCATTGGCAAAACCGGTCGACTGTGCGTGGCTAAAAACTTCTTGTTCACCGCTCTCAACATTCACTAGCACTGCGTTCTGAACTAACTTCCGACGCTCTTCACGACTTGTTGCTCGCTCGCGTTCAAGCAATGGAGGCTGCTGCAAAAACACCGCAAACCGACCATCGCTGGTCACCTGCGGACGCATACCGCGGACCACTGTGAAAATGGTACCGTCGCCACTACGCACAACCTGTCCTTCCCGATCGCCATAGTCCGGGTTTGCGGAAAATGCGATCACGGCTAAATCGTCGGTAGTGACTTGCTGTTGGATTTCGCGAAATTGCATAATGTCGGTTAATTCCAACGGTCGCGGCTGTGCGTTCGTAGAGCGTGCTTGCGCTACGGTCTCACTCGCATACATGCCAATCGGCAGTAATGCGACGATCATGACCACAGGCAGCCAACGCCGACGCAGTTCAGTAAGCAAATGCTGCATGAATGTCCTCACTTTTTGTTAGATTTAACTCGATTATCGCCAAATCAACGCCGATCCTCCAGCCCCTTAATCGCATGGGTGAGGACGTTAATCTCGCGGAATCGCGGCGGCGGCAAAAAATCCAAGTAAGGTCGCAAGCGCGGCAAACAAGAATGTGGTTTCCGCACCCGCGCCCTGTTGCCAAGTTAACCCGGCTAACCAAGCGCCAAGAGCACCACCGCCACCAAAACAAATACTGACGTAAATCGCTTGACCACGGCTATGCTGCGCGGCTGGGAAATAACGATGCACAAAGCGCATGGCGGCACTGTGATGCAGAGCGAAACTAAAGGCATGAATTAACTGAATGCCAATCAACCACAACAACGACCCAGCAAACTGCGCGAGTAA